>WJKD01000571.1 GCA_014729315.1 Promethearchaeota archaeon
AATATCATCCCGGATCTCGAAATCTTCGCTGCAGCCAACGCCCTCCACTGCGAGACGGTACGTTCCTGTCTGATTGAATCCGGTGAAATCGACATTCCAGACATCGGAGCCGGTCAGATTGTGGTTTGTTTCGGTTTTGCTTTCCATCCAGAACGCCACCGATCCGACGCGCTGCGATTGTTCGGTGTCCACGTTATAAATGAATACATCGTTGCCGACGAAATCGGAGTAATCCCGGTTGCCGCCATCTCCCAGAAAATGATACAGGTCAGCCGATTTCACCCGCGAACTGCTCATGTATCCCACCAGATTGGTGTGAATCGCTTCGGAGGGACAATTGAAAATATCGAATGTAATGCTTTGAGAAGTCGTGTCGGAGTTGGTGCTTTCATTGATTTCGACGGTGTAGGTTTTATTATCCTGCAAAGAGTGGGGGAGATGCAGGTAAATAAAATGCTCGTACGTATAATCAAATCCATGATCGCTGATGACATGATTCCAGCCGGTATAGGACATGCCATTGACTTTCGTTTTCCGGTAACTTGCCGTCGGGGAAATCCCTTCCGTTCCGTAATTCGGGTCATCCGCCGATGAGATGATCCAGTTACTTACGTCGGTTGCGTTCGTTACATCGAGTGCCTCGCCGTAAGATACGACGTAGGAATTATCCGCTTCGGAATGATGCCCATGATACGCATTTTCGCCTTTCCCGTCGTCGACAAATTTCACCTCGCCATCCTGGAAATGCAGCATCAGGTAATCTTTATCCACCACTTTCATCTCCACCAATTTCGAAGCCCACCCGTTTTGGACTGCAAATAGAATCAAGAAAATAAATAATATAGAAACGCCTAAGTTCCGTAGCTTCATAGCCGTTCTCCTTTAATTGGTTAATTTTGGAAATTATCTTTTCATTCTATCCTGCGCTTATGCCTTTTCAGTCATTAGAGCGAGTTGTTAACGATCTTTGAAAGTAAATTTGAAGGTGTACTGTTTTAGTTGAATGTTTGATATCACCTTTGCCGCAAGTATTACTTTTGGGTGGAAATCAGCAGCGACAAGAATGCCTCTTACAGGATTCTGTCCCTTATTAATTAAAGAAGACATATAAGCAAGAATTTGTGTAAGACTATCGGGTTGTGCAACTCCTGCTTTCAACTCAACAACTACAATGGCTTTGTTTTTATCCCGAGCGGTAATGTCAATTCTACCAGCTTCCACTGTTTGCTCAGAACCTCCGTCTATAATCTTCAGCCCAGATTCTAATTGAGCAATATTCTTTCTGAGTGCATTTTGAAGATCACGTTCTAGTTTGAATGTGACTTCTTCTGCTTCATCGACTTCTCGCTCAGTATCCGCAGCTACTGAATAACCTTGGAAATAAGGGTTAATAATTGAATTTGTAAGATTGAAGACTGCCCCCGGATTTGAAAGCGCTGATACATTACCCTCTTTCAATTCAGATGAAGCAGGATTGCTGAAGTTAGCATGGTCATCTAAATACCAGTTGCGGTCAGGGAAATCAAGACGCTCTAATCCGTTTTCCCGCATTAGTTCAATCAAAGGCTCGACACTTAGCGCCTTTAGCTGGTTTGATATACCCCTCAGAATCCCTCGATCCTTGAGTTCTTCAACGGAAAATCTTGACAAAAAATCACGAACATTTTGAGTTTTCATAAAGCGACCTCATAAATTTCTTCAGATTTGTCTCTGAATTCGGGTATCCTTTTATTTTGCTTACAATATAATTGGTGAATTTAATAATTAGTTACTTTTAAAATGTTCTGGATGAATGGCGTAAAAGTCGTTTGCTAAATCAGGTGTGAATTTACCTGCTAAATGTAAGAAAGAAAATAAAGAATGTCAATATAAAAATTGATTTTAGAGTAACCTGGAGGTAAGAAAATTTCCGAAGTTTTTAAAACTTCGGAAATTTGGGCGGATTTTGAATTTCGTTTTTAGAGGCTATTAAAATTGTTATTGTATCATTGCATTTAAGGCTATCCCGTTTGTTCAGAAAAGCCCTGAAGTAGGCAAATTGGAAGTCCCCCTTTGAAGGGGGATTTAGGGGGATGTTATCATAAGTGATTGAAATTAAGTGACATCCCCCCTGTCCCCCCTTCAAAGGGGGGAACTCAA
>WJKD01000572.1 GCA_014729315.1 Promethearchaeota archaeon
ATTTAGAAATTCCTGAAAATATCATCCAACAAATTCAAATTTCTCACAACTTTTCTGAATCGTATATTATTACCGAAGAAAAGGATTGGAATTCTGTATCGTTTTATAATGCTCAGAAAGAAATAGTTATCGTAATAATATTGGATAAGTTCGACGAAGGAAACGATTATTTAATGGTTCTCGAAGAATTTAACGAGGAGCTTAATCATTTAAAAAATGAAGAAAATTTAAAAGACGAGCTAAAGAGATTTTTTAAATTTAGTTTGAATGTATTTAGGACTCGAGACGAGGTTATCTCAAAATTAAGCAATGAAGTTGCAGAACTGAAGATGAGGGTTTACGATTTTGAAAAAAAATTTGAGACTATATTAAATTCCGATCATCTTACCGTAAAAAGTAGAATCCTTTTATTACTAATCAGAAGTGAAGAATTAACCCTTGAAGAAATCAAACAAAAAATAACTACCGGCGCCTCCTGGCTGAAGAAAGTTGTAGAAAATTTGGTTAAAAATAATATTGTTTTGCGTAACATTGAAAACGATACCTATTATATTAATTTCTAAGTTGAAAAATATGTCCTAAAAAAGAATATATTCATAAGATTTTCTTCTAATTAATACTTGTATTACTAGTATTCTCAATTAATAACTTCATTAATGTCTAAGGTTACAAAAATGAACATAACAGACGAGGAAATAAAAGAAGTTACTAAAGTTTTAGAGTCCCAGATGCTAACTTTATTAGCCGGAAATGTTGTCGAAAAATTTGAAAAAGAATTTGCAAAATTTATTGGTGTTAAACACGCTATAGGTGTAAATTCGGGGACTGCTGCTTTGCACCTTGCAGTCGCAAGTTTAAACATCGGACCAGGCGACGAAGTTATTGTGCCTCCCTTTACATTTATTGCCACCGCTAGTTCAATCCTTCATAACAACGCCATCCCAATTTTTGCAGATATAGACAACAAATCTTATACTTTGGATCCTAAATCTGTGGAGGAAAAGATTACAGATAAAACAAAAGCGATCATTCCCGTTCATCTAGCAGGCATATCGGCTGATATGGGTGCCTTAAAGGATATTGCTGAACATCACGAGTTACAAATTATTGAGGATGCGTGTCAAGCGCACGGAGCCAAGTATAATAACAAACACGTTGGGTCCTTAGGTGATATAGGTACTTTTAGCTTTTATCCCTCAAAAAATATGACCACGGGTGAAGGTGGGATGATTACCACGAACGATGATCAATTAGCTGAAACCTGCCGTTTACTTCGCCATCACGGAGAACCTTCGTGGTATGTGTATAATCGACTCGGTTGGAATTATAGAATGACTGAAATTCAAGGGGCAATAGGAAAGATCCAATTGACTAAATTAGTCGAATATATAAAAATCAGAAATAATAACGCTAATTATATGTCCAACGCTGTGAAAGAAATTCTTGGAATTGACCCTCCTTACATTCCAAAATACTGCGAACCCGCGTTTAATTATTGGATTGGTAGACTCCACCCCGAAATTATTGGTATGACCAAATTACGTTTTCTGAGAAAGTTTCCCGAGAGTAAGATTTTGTATCCTAAACCTTTATATAAGACAAAATTATTTCAAAAAAAGGTAGCATATCCGAAAGGATGTCCGTGGAGTTGTCCTTTTTACGACAAGGAAATAAACTACGAAGCTTTAGAATTACCCATAGTTAACAAAGTAACTGAAGAAATTTTTGCGTTAGATATTCATCCAAAAATATCCATTGAAACACTAAATAATTATATTGAGATAATGAAGAAAATAGTGAGAAGAAGCTAAACGCAAAACACCGTTTAGAGTTGGCTTTTATGAAAAGACTTGTGATTGATGTGTATGGTTACGTTCAAGGGGTTTTTTTCCGTTACACCACGAGAAAGATTGCTAGAAAATTAGGACTCACGGGTTATGTAAAAAATATGCCCAATGGCAGTGTTCACATCGTCGCCGAAGGTCCCGAATCGGATCTAAAAGAACTTTTAGAATTTTCGAAAAAGGGACCAAGAAACGCTCGCGTGGATAAAGTTGAGCACATCTTTCACGAAGCAAAAGGTACTTACAAGGGTTTTGATTATAAATTTTAGTTTAAATCTCTCTTTATCGATTTGGAATATCTAATTCAATTTTTAGATATTACCCATATATTATTCATTTTAAAAAATCTCAATACATATCAATTTAGATATGGATTCTTCGTTTAATTCTGACGAGTTCAGTGTCATTTATAACCAACTCCAAGACCAAAGCGTAAAGCATAGAATTCCTATGATATTGAAACTCTTTGGAGTGTTTAACAAATATAATCTAAAGCTCGAGAATAGGTATCTTTTATGCAATTTTATAGATCAACATAGCGACATACTAAAATTTAAAGAAGATATTTATTTAGTCAACAATCAGAAGAGTTTAAACGAATTATTTTTAATTGCATTAAATAAAGCAAGAAGACATAATCTATTAGAAGCATTATATCGGGAATACACAAACGGTCTTCAAGCTATTAGTAACAAAAAAAGAAAACTTTGATATTTCATATTTTATCCTAAAATAGAATATTATTGAACTTTTAGAGAAATCCTTGTGATTTTAATTACTGGAAAATAATAGGGTAATCAAGAAAATAAAAAAAAGGAGCTCAAATATTAAATAAACGTGATATCTTGATATTCTGCAGTCCCTAATTCCTTTTTAGCAATATCAAGCTCTCTTACTTGTCTGTTTAGTTTTATAACTGCCTCTCTTACAATAGCTTTCTGTTTAGCTCCCGTACATACTATTCTTCCGGTACTAAAAATCAAAAACACAGTTTTAGGAGTCTGCATGCGATAAATCAGGCCGGGAAATACTTCTGGTTCGTACATCGCATATTCCATTACAATAGC
>WJKD01000573.1 GCA_014729315.1 Promethearchaeota archaeon
CCCCCAATGTGCGAAAGTGGTCTTTATCTCCCACTAACCGTCTTAACTTGTCGATGATATATTCTCCGTTGTATTGTTTTGAAATGGGATTAAACGGAGCATTGCGTAGTCCTATGGCGCTCTCCTCGATTTTAAATCGAAAAGGATAATTTTTAAAATACCATTTAAGGTCTTTCATCAATCTTAGGAGAATACCTGGTTCTAGCGTTCCAAAAGGTTGAAGAAATATCTCTCTTGTCACGATAAAACCTCGCCATAAATAGATCTATTAATGAAACCATCCACGAATTTAATAGTTTATCACTGTAGAAAATTATTTTGACATTTATAATATTAATAATGATATTTCTTTCTAAAAGCAAGAAGATATAATAAAAAATGATAATATCTAAAAAACTCAATACTATTTTACTTTTCTAAAAATGGTAAACTTGAAAAAATAACAATAATTTTACTAAAAATAACCATATTGTCAATGGAATGCTTTGAGTATCTCTTCTTAAATTAATGTATAACAAGGGAGGGTAGTCTAGCTTGGTATGATTCCTGGTTTGGGACCAGGAGGTCGGGGGTTCGAATCCCTCCTCTCCCACTACTCTGATTTTATGCATTTCAAGGTTAATAATTAAATTTTCATTTCATTTTAGAATTCGATGTGTAATTAAGGGAAAGGAGAATTCTCACAATTTATCAGGCTTAATTTATCCTCGTATACTTCCGGAATTAGTTCTTGAATAGTCGAGAAAAGAGATAACAAAATCGCGGGACTTTCCGAGGTAATTTTATAATATCTACGAAATCTCCAAGTCTGAGAAATCTTCACATTAGTTTTAAAAAAGCTAAGCACCTGATCTATGTCTTGGTCAAAATCTTGGTGCTTTTGAATCCACAACACTATCTTTTTTTTTCTTTTCTTATTCTTTCGGTCAGCAGTAATTTTTAATTTTATGATCATAATATAATCATTTTAACTAATTGAGACGGTTTAAGTTATCTTCATTCTTTAAGAAACTATAAAAACGGGTAGTTTTTGATATGGAAAAAAAATAAAGTAAGTTAAGTTTAAGAAATTGTAATTAAGATTTTATTTTTCGGATTAAAAGGGCTATTATGGCGGATATTGTCCATATCATAAAGATTCCTATGAGAATAAACTTCACTAACGCAAAACAGCTATGAGTTATCGCCCAGATGTTAGGAAATCCTTGAGGATCGGTCAGCATCAAGAGAATAAACGCGTTTTCAGTTGCGTCGCAACAGGCGCTTATTAATCCAAATAGGGCCGCGAATAATCCAGTTTTTCGAAATCCGGTATCTTTTTCAAATTTTCGGGCAAGATACAAACCAAATGTAAAGTATAATGTCCCATAAGCAACCATATATATGTAATCAATTAATTGTGCGATGCGGTATAAATGGATTTCAGCCTTACTCATCGTTCTTAAGTGAGACTTAATTATCTCTCCGCTAAACGATAATTGGCTTTCGATAAATCCAACCGGATAGTTCGATATCATAAAATAGAAGCCAAGAATAGGGTAGATCACAATATATAGAATCAGACTAAAAATCAGCAGATATTTAGTTGTCTTTGGAGATGGATAGTCGTTCAATTTGTTTAAATTCATGAATAATGCTCCCTTTTTAGTTTAATTTTTGGAAATATATTGGTTTTTAAATACTAGTTACATTCTAATAGAATAAAAATCCTTCTAAGCTCTTATTTTAAATCATAATTCTTTTCAAATCCTTTATCTGCTTAAACTTTAGATTTTAGATGCTCCGAGTGAAAATAGAAATTAAAAAAAATAAATATCACTTAATAAATAAAATTTAAAGTCTTTTTATCAGACGGTATACAAATTCGGTAGCTAGCATTAAATTCGTAACAGAGATGCGTTCGTTTGGGGCGTGTGACATTCCAACTAAATCCTCGTAAGAAAGATCGGGATCCTTTAACAGAAACGAGAATCCGTAACATGGTATCCCCTTTTTTCTGTGATATTTCATGTCGGTGCCTGCTACATCGAATAAAGGAACCAAATTGGCCCCAGGATACATCGATTTAGTTACTTCAAACAATATATCGTAAAAGTCTGTGTTTATAGGTGAAGTGGTTGATTCTACCTCGTCAACTGGACTTAATTCCAATTCCTTGAATAAATCCTCTCCAATAATATTTTCCAGTTTTTCATAAATAAAATCGTGGTTATGGTCGGGCAATGTTCTTATATCTAAAGTAAGTTCTGCGTAAGGGCTGATAACATTTTCTTTTTGACCGCATTTAACAATCGTAGGAGCAATCGTGTCCGTTATCATTGGTAGAAAGAATTTATCAAACGGTTGTTTGGTAGCTTTTGAAAGAATGGCAAGAAGTTTTTTAATGATTGATTTCCTCTTTAAAAGAAATTTCGCAATTTTTGGTAAAGATAAAGCGTTTATGGTATTTTTGTATTCGTTCGTCATATAGATTTTTTGTTTAGTCTCCTTAATTTTATTTAGTATTTCCACCATCTTGTAAAGGGCAAACTTATCGTAAGAGCCCGGAGTAGATCCGTGACCTGGAACGCCCGTTGCTTTAATTCTCGTTTGACATTTGCCTTTCTCACCAACTTGGATTGCAAAATCTTTACCTATTGGTAGCTTAAACCCTCCTCCTTCCGTGATCAAACAATCCACCTTAACCTCTTCCCAGTATTTCTCAACTAAAATTTTCATACCTTCTTGCCCTCCTCTTTCTTCGTCGGATTCAAAGATAAACCTTATGTTTCCCTTGGGTTGGAAACCTTCTCTAAGATGCGTAAAGAGAGCCATGATTTGAGAAACTCCGATATATTTCATATCGAAGGTTCCACGACCCCATATGAATTTGTCGTGTTCCATTTGGACTAATTCAGCCGAAAAAGGGGGATATTTCCAATCACTTTCAGATTCAATAGGCACCACATCTAAATGAGAGGCAAACCCCCAGCACGGATAGTTATCTGGATCAGAACCGGTTATAGTAGCTATTAGGTTCCCTCTACTTGGGACTGTTTCAATTATTTTTGTAGCGATTAGGGGATTATTCTCTGCTTCGAATATTTCCTGAAGTTTTTTTGCTAAAACCATCTCGTTACCAGGAGGGTTGACAGTTTCCGTTCTTACGCATTCCTGTAATAATTCTATTGCCTCCTTTTCAATATCAGAATTCGAAGAAAACTTGGAAAGTCTATTCAATTTATTTTTCCTCTTCTTTTGGTTATCATTATTTTTCTTTTCTTTTCTTCCCATATTAAATTCCTATTAGTTTTTTAATCTTAATTATGGATTGATTTTTAAATCTCGAACTGTATTTTTTAGTGGTTCGAACCCATCGATACGACACTCTATTATGTCCTTATTTTTGATTTGGACTGCGCGAGGAGTACCCGTTGATATGATATCACCTGGCAAAAGCGTCATCACGCGTGAATGAAAAGATACGAGAAAATCAGGAGGAAAAGTCATATTTCGGACGTGATTTTGTGCGTGTAAG
>WJKD01000574.1 GCA_014729315.1 Promethearchaeota archaeon
CTTCTAATCTTAAGCAATAAAATTTTAAATATCATTTCTACAAATTAAATTTAACAAACTAATATAGAACAAAACTAAATTATGGAAGAAGAAAATTCAGTTCCTACTAAAATAGGAATGATCGTCATATTTGGGTTTTTTTTTAACTTACTATGGGAAGTCCTGCATAGCATGCTTTACGATTGGGATAAGGCTCCTCTGGTAAACGACATCTACATATATATTCCAAGAATAGTCTTTTATGCCAGTCTCTACGATGCTTTCTGGATGTTCTTTATGGTTATGATCAACTCGGGGATTAATAGAAGTTTCAAATGGTTATATTCGCCTCAAAAACGGGATTGGGCTCTTTTAATTGCGGGAGGACTCGCGATTGCGATAATCAGCGAAATTTCGGCTACGATGATCCACGACGAATGGAGCTACAATGAGTATATGCCTCAAGTCTTCGGGATTGGTCTAACACCCTTGGTTCAATTAGCTTTCACCGTAGTTCTAAGCGTGTATTTATCTACCAAACTAAAATGGCAAAAGAGGTAATTTTTTTATTTTTTTATTAAAGTTGATCTATTAGAAACGCTTATATTGAATATTAATTTAGATATAATCTAAATAATTCAATCTAACTAGATTAAAGTGGAGATTTAACATGGATGATCAGGACATTAGTAAAATTGAGAAAATTATAAAAGATAGGGAAGAAGCGAATACCTATTTCAATAACATTAATTCCGATGTTTATAAAGCATTTTTAGATATGGAACGCTCAGCGTTTCGAAAAGGAGAATTAGAAAAAAAAAATAAAGAATTGATCGCGTTGGGCATTTCCATAGTAATTAACTGCGAATCTTGCATGGAATGGCACACAAAAGAAGCTTTAAGATCTGGCGCTTCTGATAAAGATGTTATCGAAGCTATAGAGGTAGCAATCGAGATGGGCGGTGGCCCAGCTACCGTTGCAAGTCGATTTGCTGTCAAAGCGTTAAATTATCATAAGAAAAGTAAAAAATAACCTATATTTTAACAAATGTATTAATTGTTATTAGCCAAAATTAGAAGAAAAAGAAGAAAAATTTGTATATATAAGCTGATTAATGACTCTCGTTTAATCGCTTATATTGTTTTTTCATATTTTTATAGATCGTTAAATATTCTTTAAACAATCCATCGTAAGTTTCACGATTCTCGGAGTTCGGAGTAAATGTTTTCGCAATCTCGGTATGTTTTGCTATATGATCCCAATCAATATATCCCAGTCCCACAGATGCAATATAGGCAGCCCCCCGCGCATTAGCTTGTATTGGGTCTTTTACTTGATTGATTTTACGATTTAAAACGTCGGCAAAGATCTGGCACCATACATCGCTACTTCCACCTCCTCCGATGATATTAAGTTCGGGCATGATGAGATCACCTTTTTTAAATCCAGGTCTCTCCTTTCTAACCCATTTTTCGATGAATTTTTCGACGTACATAAACAGCCATCGAACATTGAATGCAACTCCCTCGAATATAGCTCGTAAAATGTGTTCTCTCGTCATTTCAAGCGATAGATTATACAGTCCTCCACGAATCGTATCGCTCTCTATTGGTGTGCGTTCGCCAATTAACCAAGGCGTAAAGATTAAATTGTTTGCTCCCGCTGGAACTTGATCTACAATTTGATCAAAAATCTTATATACATCCGGTTTTGCCTCTTCTCTTAATAACTCGTCTTTATGATATAAAATGTTGTCTCTTAGAAAATTCAGGGCGCCTCCGGCGACTTCTTGCTCGTTAAGCAATAAATATCTGCCAGGTATTGCTGAGGGAACACTTGCCATCATATGATTAATGTCTACTTTTTGATATGGTACGTGACATTCCAGCCAGTCAGATGTTCCAATATAAATATGTCCTTCATAATCTCCTACAGCACCTGAACCAATCGGAGCAGACATAACATCTTGAGCACCTAAAACTACTTTAGTAGATTTTTCCAATCCTAATTGATCGGCTACATTTGGTGTTAAGGTTCCTAAGACATCAGTCGACAATTTAAGATCGGGTAATTTATTGGGATCCAGTTTTAATTTCTTAATCAGCTTCTGTGAATAAACAACATTGTTGGGATCTCGATTATCTGTAACCCAGTGAAGTTGAATTGAAGCTATAGAAGCTGCAAATTTGCCTGTAAGTTTTAAATTTATAAAATCTTGAGGTTCCAAGTATTTATAGGTTTTTTTAACAATTTCGGGTCGTTCGTTCTTTAACCACAGTATGTGTCCTATTGGACCCTTTCCTGATAAAGCAGGTGCTCCGCCCGTAAGTTTTAACCATTTTAATATTTTGAATACGGAATAACCCGATACATTTATTAATCCCTTAAATGCTTTTTTAACATGTTTAGCGCCTCGAGTGTCCATCCATATTATAGCGTTATGCAAATGATTGCCATCTTTATCAACAGGCACAGTACCACTCCACTGACTGGAGTTCGAAACAGCTACGATATCCTCAACGGGGACGCATCCACTGTCAATTACCTTAGTCGATGCTTTTATAATAGCGTTCCACCATTTGTCAGGATCTTGCTCCACGCCTCCTCCTTTTATCGCATGTATGGCAACGGGCTCAAACGCCCATTCTAGAATATCACCATGTGTCGAAGCTATAGCGCATTTAGGCCCCCCAGTACCGTGGTCGATACATAAAATGTATTTCTTTTCTGAAACGGTCAAGCTTAGTTTCCTCTATTTTATAATTGATATTTTTTTTTATAATATTCTTTAATAATAATTATTGTGTTCTCTTCAATTATAAAACGAATGGCTTTTGATAGAAATATCCTCGAATTTCGGATTATCCTTTAAAGTGTATTTTTTTCGATATAATATTATATATTCGAATATTTCACGGGGATTGATATAACCAAAATTTATTTTTAGTTATAGTGTTTATGCAAATTAATCATTATCAAAACATAAAAAAAAGAAATTAAGAAAGAATCACAATATAGTTGATGTAAAATGACATTGAGTTATGAAGAAAAAGTAGCGAAAATTGAAAACATAGTTTCAAGTCCGATGAGGAGATTTAAGCCCGATGAATTAAAGGGCATTGTCGAAAGATATGAAAGGAATCATCCAAAATCGAAAGAAGCCTTTGAGAGGGCAAGAAAGACAATCCCAGGGGGTGTTGAACATAATCTTGCGTTTAATTACCCTTTCCCTTTAGCTAGTAAACGAGTATACGATGTATGGATGGAGACAGTTGACAATGTGAAGCTTCTTGACTTTCTCATGTGTGGCGGACCCATTATTTTAGGACATAATTATAAACCTCTAACAGATAAGGTTGTGGAAGTTATTAAAGAATTAGGTTCATGTCATGGTATTACGAACGAATATGAATATAGAGCAGCGGAACAATTGCAAAAATATTTTCCTTCTTGCGAGCGCGTTCGATGGCTACAAAGTGGTACAGAAGCCGATATGTTAGCTATTAGGGTTGCGAGGGTATTTACGGGAAACAAGCACGTTATTAAAATTGGAGGTCATTATCATGGATGGTCAGATCAACTTGTCTACGATCTTCACATTCCAGGTACAAAGAGGATGGAATCTCACGGAATCCCCAAAAATATCTATAAATACATTGACTCCGTTCCCCCAAACGACATTGAAGCTCTTCGTAAAAAGTTTAAAGAAAAGCGAAGAGTTGCAGCTGTTATACTTGAACCGATGGGAGCAGAATCGGGGGCAATCCCTGTAAGACCAGGATTCAACAAAGAAGTCGCTGAACTTTGTCATGAAAACGGTACGTTGATGATCTCTGACGAGGTTGTCACCGCATTTAGGTTAGATATGGGTGGAGCTCAGCGATATTTTGGATACGAACCTGATATTTCCGTATTCGGAAAGATTGTTGGACACGGCTATCCCTCTGCTGCAGCAATTGGTGGGAGAGCAGATGTACTATCTACAGTTGCAGCTGGCGTTGGTGGAGGCTCAAAGCGAGCGTATTGCGGTGGTACATTAGCTGCGAATCCTCTTACATGTGCGGCAGCCTATTGGGCTATGAAGTTTGTTGAGGAAACAAACGCTAGCGAAAAGGCTGGAAAAGTAGCAACGAAGCTTTCTGAAGGACTCAACGAGATTTTTGAAAAATACAATCTACCATGGTTCTCCTATAACTACAACGCAACAGTCCATTTCCATTCAAGTTGCGTTTTTGGTATAGATATTACCGATCCAACTCAAGCTCCCCAAATAAAGGAGCGTAAGGAGTTCATGGAGCACATGGGCGCGGCGCTTGTCGATCAAGAAATTATTTCTGTGGCGGGAAGTAGGTTTTACACGTGTATGCAACATAACGACGATCATATCAACTCACTTCTGCAAAAAATCGATAGTATCTGCCAGAAAATCGAATAATCTTTTTCTATTTTATTCTTTTCATTATTTTCTCTTTTTAATTATATGTTCATATTAGCTTTTACATAGCAAATTCCATATATTTTCGCTTCACTTTAAATATTTTCTGCAAAAATGATTTAAGATCTTTATTTATTCTAAAAACGTAAATACAAAGTGATAGTATGGAAAATCAGATAAAGTTGAATATAAGCGCAGAGGATAAAATTGAAATTATATTAATTCTCGATCCAAATACTGCGAGGAGTTTAGCGTTTAACCTTATTCAGAGTGCGAGATATAAGCTCGTTGAAAAAGCGGAATATCACAAATTTATCATTCGAGAGATTGACGCAAATGATTTGTTGTCAGTTCTCGTAAAATTATCCACCTTAAAAATTCTCGTTATTGAAAAAAACGAAGTGATTAGAAAAATTCTTATCGGGTTTAAGAACATCTTTCAAAAAACTTACCCTTCTTTATTGTTCCAAATTATCGAATATCCAAAATTTTTCACGATTAGATTACCTCACAATTCTGACTTATTTCTTGCAATGATTCCAACCCTAATTCAAGAATATTATTCCCATAGAAAGAATATTTAGCAACCATCTCTCTTAAAACGAGAAAAAAGTTTGTAATAATGAAACAAAAATCAAAAAATTCTGATAAAATTTTATGCTAAACTTATTTTCATAAATAAAGAAGATAGCAAAAAGATCAGAAGATCACAAGCTATAAATAGTTTTAATATAAGTGTTATACATTAAATTTAATTTACTAATTTTTGAAAAGTAAAAAATTGGCTTGAATCTAAATGGCTTTAACCATACTGGATATAACTAACGGAATTTTTAGTATTATATTTGTCGTTATCTCAATTATAATTGGATTGACAATTATGGCGAAGTATTTTGCTTATAAACAAAGAACATATCTATTAATTGGTCTAACCTGGATAGGTATGGCTTCAACTTGGACTCCAAGTTCAATATCTCTGGTTGTTTTTTTAACGCTAGGGATGATACCTCCCATACAATTATTGTTATTTATAGCTATATTCTTTTTACCCTTCGCACAAGCGTTTTGGATAACTGTTTTTTGCGTGTTCAAAGGTATCAAATCGAGAAAAATCGTAATTGGGTTATTTGTAATTGAGGGAATTATTTTTGAAGCGTTCTTTTTATTGTTACTTTTCACTAATCCATCGGCAATTGCAACCTTTTCGGCAACCTTTGACATGGACTATGCGTTATGGATAAATATTTTCTTGTTTTCACTGCTAATCATGTTTCTTGCAACGGGCACTTCGTTAGCGTGGGAATCAGTAAAATCGGACGATCCTGAAGTAAAATTGAAAGGGAAATTCTTGTTTATTGCGTTCTATTCGTTTATAGTTGGTGCGGTCCTCGACATTTTTAGTGCCTCTTCAATCTTTATCTTGACCGTAGCGAGACTTGTTTTAATCTCTAGCGCTTTTGCGTTTTATGTGGGCTTCATATTACCTGATTGGATGAAGAAATTGTTTCTTTCGTAAATAATTGTCAATTTTTTCTTTTTTAAATTTAAGATATTTTTGATTTAAAGTGATGTTTAGTAAATCTATATCGAGAATACGAAGAAAAGATTCATATGTATATCCCGTTATAATATAAATACAAGGATAATTTTACAAAAATATTGATATGACGTCATTAAATTAAGTTTCATTAATTTCAAAATTCACGAGATGTAAATTAGATTGAAAATTGTTATATTTGAACCTCATCCAGACGATTTACTAATGGGTCCTGGGCACGTAATTTTTGATTGGTTAGAAGAAAATCACGAAATTCACATAATTACTATTACTGATGGTAGAGCTTGTTTTAGAAAAAATCCTCTTTTATCCAAGGAGATTTCAGAAGAAGAAGTCGCTGAGATGAGATTAGATGAAGCAAGGAAAGCAATAGAATTTTTGGGGATTTCTTTAGATAACCTATATTTATTAGAATTTCCTGATTCTAAAGCCCAAAAATATGTGGACGATGGAATTCAAAAGGTTAAACCAATTATACTAGATGCGGATCGTTTAGTTTTTCCTAGCGACAATAATCTTCACGAAGATCATCAGGCAACTCACAATATCGCTATAGGTGCGGCAAGGGAGTTAGAACTTAAAAGCTGCCAGTATTGGATTTATTTAGTGCCTCAATATGGTAGATTTAATAAAGATTCAGAATTGAAACAGATAACTGTAGAACTGTCTGAAGAAAGAAGGAAAAAAATGCAAGAATGGCTACAAATTTATCAATCTCAAAAATTAGATCGAGGGGTTTGGAAGCTTTATACGCGATATCTTAAGTATACAAAAAAAATGATCTACGGGATTTTTGACTACGAGGATATGGGAAAATACTATAATTTTTAACGATTAAGGTTTTATTGAAATTAGTATTTAGTAAATTGAATGTATGACTGACTATCAGAAAATAGAAAAAGCAGCGAACATAATTAATAAGTCTAAAAATATTGTCGTTTTTACCGGAGCGGGAATTTCTACCGAATCGGGGATTGCCGATTTTCGTTCAGAAGATGGATTATGGTCTAAATACGATCCCTCCGTTTACGCGACCTATACATCTTTTCTTAGGCGACCTGAGCTTTTCTGGGAAATGCATCGCGAATTAGAAATTATCCTAGAAAAGGCAAAACCTAATCCGGCTCATAAAGCGATCGCAAAATTAGAAAAAATGGGAAAAGTCCGAGCAATTATAACTCAGAATATTGATACCCTCCATGAACAAGCAGGGAGTGGAAAATATGGAGCAAAAATCTACCATCTCCATGGGACATCTGGCGTTTTACATTGTGTTTCGTGTCATAAAGAACTCAGCAATGATGCAATTGATACTAATTCAGTTGAATTTCCCGTGTGTGAATGTGGAGGATTTATAAAGCCGAAAGTAGTATTATTTGGTGAGCCTTTACCCGCAAATACTTTAGATACGGCAATGATGGCATGTAGAGATTGCGATTGTTTAATCATGGTCGGGAGTTCTCTTGTAGTCTCCCCTGCTAATTTTATGCCCAGCTTTGCCAAAAATAACGGAGCTCAAGCGATATTTATTAATAAAGATTCAACTGCAATGGATCATATTGCTGATGTATTTCTTAAAGGAAAAGCAGGAGAAATATTCAATAAACTTATAGAAAAAATTACGCGATAGAAATTAGAATATATCCTAATAACCCAAACTGATTTTATTTTCTATATCATTTCAATTATCTCGGTAAATAGAATTTACACAATTTACATTGGTTTGCAGCTATTCTACGATCTGGTCCGAGAATGATGTATCTTTCTTCCATCGGACCACCGCATTTAGGACAATTCTTGACAAAGCTTTCTTTAATCTTATCTAAGACAATGGTAAGACCCCGTTCGAGCGTTAATAAGTGTTGCGCGTTTTTGATGATCTTATTAGCAGAAGTAACACCAATTCCTTTTACAAATGCTAATTCGGCTGGTTTTGAATTCGCAATCTGCTCGATGCTACTGACTCCCGCCTTTTGTAATCTGGCTGCGACGGTGGAACCAATACCTCTAACTCTTACCAGATCCTCCATATTTGCCACGATATCTTTCGCATATATTCTTACAAATTAATTAGCGCTCTTTAAACCCAGTTAAGGATTATAATCAAATCAATTTTTCTATTAATTTAAAAATTATTTATATAATCTAAAAAGTAATTAACAAAAAATAAAAGTTAAGTTGGTGAAAAAAAGAAAGAAGAACATAATTATTTTTGTATTTGCCGTCCCACACCGTAATACAATAAATAAGCAGTTGGAAAGAGCGTTAATCCTATTAAGGAATTAATAAGTCTATATATAGGGTTGTTTAAAAAATTTGAAAGAATTGTAGAATTGAATACAATGAAGTATATCGCAACTCCAAGGAAGTAATAAGCCCATTTTTTTCTTAATAGTGGGTCTTCAAATTTTTTATATATTTTTATCGAAAAGTAGGCTGTAGGAATAATACCGAAAATATTGACTAATATTAGAGCATATAAATAAAATAATAACGACCAAGCAGGTTTCCAGTCGGTAGTTGCGTCGATTTTGATTCCATCTGGAATGAACGCTAAGATCAATAATAATCCTCCGTATATTAGAATCAATAGGAATTGTTTATTCGTGGTTATCACTTTTTCTGATTTTAACAGAATTAAACTAAATATAAGAAGAAATATCCAAGCAAATGCAAACAAATAGAATGTAATGAAATGAAGAACTAAGACCGTTGGATTGGTTGTAAGTGGGGCATAAATAACATTTACTACAGTTGCCGATGCGGAGCTGATATAAAATGCGCTAAAAATTTGATTTAATCTCTTCGTATCTCGTTTAAGAATTAATAGTGCGATTAAATAATAAACAATTCCCATGCCTAGTTGGATTACATATATTTGAAAAATTCTAACCGGATCGAATTGAAATAGAACCATTTACTCAACCTTAATTGTCTAAAATTTTTTAATAGTTAATACTAAAGTATTGTTAACAAAAAGTATAAATATTTCTCATAGAATGGCAATTCTATTGTCTCTTTAATTAAGGTTAAAATAATAATAGGTTTAGACTCTATGATTATGAATATTAAAAACTACTTCTGATGTATTTGCAATATTTCTCTCTACTGATTAAAAATATAAAAAAATTAAAAAAACTGATTGTTTATAGAAACATATTGAAAAAAGCTATCCTATCTGTTTTCCTACGCCGTAATAAATCATATATGGTGCTACTATTACCAAAAATAAAGCTATAAAACTCCAAACCGTTCTAAAAGTTTGTATATTAATTGTATTTGAAAGAAGCGTCCCATAGGTAAAAATAAATATTCCTAAAATCCCTATGACATAATACTTCCATTTTTTCTTTATTTTTTCTTCCTGCAACTTATGATATATTTTAGTCGAATAGAATAAAATAGGGGCTAAGGTTATCCCACCAGTTAACACTAGAACATAAATAAAAAAAGGCCAACTCCACACGGGTTTCCAATCGGTGCTTGCGTTAATAGTGACGCCCCCTTGGTCATAAAAGATGAAAGGCGTTAAAAAACCAACCGCATAAGCTAGAACTATTAAAATTTGTTTTTTAGTATCTATAATTACATCTGATTTCAACAAAACTAATGCAAACAACACTAAAAAAGTTGTACTGAATAATAATAAATAAATGGTAAAGAAGTAGAGAATTCTTACGATAAACTCGTTGGTTAGAGGGGCGTAGATGAAGTTGAGTGTTAAACTCATAATTCCAAATATATAGAATCCCGATAAAATTAGGTTTAATCTTTTTTTGTTTCGTTTGAATATTTTAACTATTAGGTACAAAAAGTAGGCACAGATTATACCTTGAACCACATATATTTGGAAAAATCTTGTAACATCTAATTGAAATAAGACCATAAAAATATCCTTAATTCTTTTTAGTTAACGAATTTAAGATTTTATAATAATATGGTAGAGGTTAGATATTTAAATTTTTTGTAAAAAACCTGATTATCCTTTTTTTCATTCACAAAATTAGATTATTTGGGTTCTTATTAATGTCATGATAAATTTAAAAATAATTTAGGATTATCAATACCGAAATAATCGACATTATTAATCTGAGACTCGGTTCCTTCGAGGAGTTTAGTGTGAAGTTCTATAAATAATAAGGGAATTTAAATCAATCGGAATAAGTATTAATCCACTTTTCTTAGCTCTAATATTTAATTTTTTCTTTTTATTTAATAAAGATTTACTATATAATTTAACGGGCTTTCAGTTTAAAACAAAAGCATATAAAATCTTGTATTAATTTATACAACTAAAGCACATTTATTATTAAACAATGACTATAACCGATAAAAGAGAAGAAGAAAAAATTAAATCCCGAGAGATCATTAAGAAAGTAATCGATGCAGCTAATTTTTGTTATAATTGTAATAAGTGTGTGAATGTATGTCCACTCTCCCATTTGGATATTTTTTCTCCGCGACAACTCGTTAATGATCTAACTTTTTTATCAATCGAAGAAACAACAACAAAAAATAATATTTGGAATTGTTTAACTTGCGGTCAGTGTTCGACTTACTGTCCAATGACGCAAGACGCCACGGGAGTGAAAATTCCAGAGCTTGTTTTAGAATTAAGAAAACTTTCTTCTCATGAAGAAGAACAATTAAGTAAAATTAGTCAGTGTGAAACCCACGACGGTATCTTTCCCTTAATCTCGAAACTAATGGGGGAAAACCCACAACCCCCTGATAAATTAAGCTTTTTAGAGGGGATTAATTTAAAAGTGGCCAAATCTGGTGAAATTGCGTATTTTATTGGATGCCTACCTATAATGCGAGATGTTATATACTCTTTTGAAGTAAATTATATCGATACGGCAAAAACAGTCATTAGTTTACTTAATGAAATTAATGTGAAACCGGTTATTCTAAACGAAAAATGCTGCGGTCACGACATTTTATGGGGAAGAGGAGATATAGAAACGTTCAAAAAACTGGCGGAGTATAATGTCAAACTATACAAAGATGCAGGCGTAAAGACGGTTATTGTTTCCTGCGCAGAAGGGTATCGGACGTGGAAATACGATTATCCCCAGATAATAGAAGATTGTGATTTTGAAGTATATTACATCGCTGAATATCTATTAGAAAAAAGGGTTCTTGAATCGCTTAGATTTCCTCAAGAAAAGCCCGTAAAAGTCACATACCACGATGCGTGCAGATTGGGAAGAATGGGGGGCGGTCTGTACGATGCACCAAGAACCTTATTGAAAAAAATACCTGGTGTGAAATTAATTGAAATGGAGCATATTAAAGAAGACGCGGGATGTTGTGGCGTATCTGCTTTTTCAGGATGCAATGAATACACCAGAATCTTGAGAAAACAAAGAATTGAAGAAGCCCTTCATACTGGAGCGGAATATTTAATCGTTCCTTGTCCAAAATGTTTAACTCATTTTAATTGTTACTTATCCGAACCAAGCTTAAATGATAAAATGAAAATTAAAGTAATGGACTTAATGAATTTTCTTGGCAAGTTATTGTTCTTAGTCTAGCCTCTTTTTTAATACTTATATAAAAAAGTGAAAAAAGAAAAATAGTAAATTCTAACAGTCTGATTCATAATAAACTTTCATTGGCTAACTTCTCGCCATAAAGTACCGCAATTCCCACACTTAAATTTCTTCCCGTATACTCGGGGGTAATCCATAATTATTGTTTGCTTATCTACAGATTCGTGAATCATATTTGGGTTTTCTTCCCCACAGCTAGGACATTTCCTTCGCCCTTCTGTTTTTTCAATTGTTAGGATATCGTCCGCTTCTTCTCCCATTTAATTTTTTCATCTCCAAAATTTTAAAACATAAATACTATACTAC
>WJKD01000575.1 GCA_014729315.1 Promethearchaeota archaeon
ATTATTGTGCGAAATGGTGCTATTATTCGAAGAAGACAGGTAAATCCCAAATTGGTTATTGGAGCAATTGTTGTACGAAATAGTGTTGTTAGTCGAAGAGTCTAAGAAAATCCCATATTCTTGGTTGTTGGAACAATTATTTTCTAAAATGATAATGTTATTACTCGAAGTATCCAAATAAATCCCCATCAGATTATAGGAGCAATTATTATTCGAAATAGTGTTGTTAGTCGAAGAACCCGAGTAAATTCCAAGGTTGCTATTGGAACAGTTATTACCCGTTATGATGGAATTGTTCGAAGAACCCAAGTAAATTCCAAACCAGTTCTTAAAGCACCTATTGTTAGATATATTAACATTCTCACAAGAATTCAAATAAATCCCATAATAAAAATCTTCCCTCCCGTTCCTTATTGTGCAATTACGGATCTCAAGATATGCATCCGTATTTGTAATATTAATTCCAGTTCCAACGGAAGCGTCAATCTCGTAATCCTCAATAATGTAGGGATCGCCATATGTACCACTTCCTAAAGAACAAAATGAATCCAAATCGGCATTTGTGTTAAGCATGATCGGATCGTGGTGTTCCGCTAAATGTAATGTAGTATTATCTGTTTCAGGAAATGCTTCATCTCCATTCGAATTTTGTTTCTTTAGGTTCATTGAAGGCAAAGTAAACGAATAGATAGCCCCCAATAGCAAGATTAATATTGAAATTTTATAAATATCTTTAATACTGATTTTTGTCAAATAAATCATCCCTTATCTGTTAAGTTAGATGTACTATTCATAACATCAATTATATATATAAATCTTATCTTTTTTGAAAAACTTACTTCATGAGGGCTGTTATATTTATCTAACTTTACAAATGGGTTCAAAAAAATGAGATTTTAAATCAAAATGTTGCTTAATCGCACGAAAATTCGATTTTTTAGTTAATTTTTATTTAATCTCTCTAAACGAAGGAGATAATATAAAAAAGCACCTCTTTCCTCTTTAAATTGAAAGAGATAAAGCTCTGTTCATTCATTAGTAAGAGTCTTGATTAGTGTAAGCTAAACACTATATTTTGTATCCTTCATTGATCCTATTGGATTAAAGATATATATCGCAACAGAGAAAAAAAAATGAATCTTCATAGTCTTGAGTCTTAAATTATAAATTTTGTAAAATCGAAATTGTTCCTTCAATTTATTAATTTGCTCGTTAATCTCTTCCCATATATTTTTAATATCCTTTCACCTTATCAAAGATGATCGATAATTAAATTTCGACTTAAATTCAATATAGGGTACACTTTATTTTGCATATAACAAAGATTTAATAAGATGGAAAAAGATTAACTGTATAATCTAATTAACAGGTTATTTTATGAAACTAAAGACAAAAAGGAGTTCTTTTTTGAAAATTTCTAAAAGAATTATAGTTATTTTTTTAATTCTTTCGAATACTTTTTTATTAAGTACGATAGCTCTAGATGAAAGACCAACGATTTATGAGAATAGACTAAGCGATAACCAAGATGATACAACTATTTCTATTAATAACGATGATAATCAGATGAATATAATCTTACCAAATGCACCTCCTGATATATTATACTCTAAATCTAATAATTATTCACAATGGAAATTAACAGGGGTAGGGGGTGCGCCAGTATTGCCTATGCGCCCCTATAATATTCTTTTGCCGCCAAATATAGAATCTAAATCTATAAAATTAGAAATCATTGGTGAGAATAAGGTTTTTCTTAATGGCGAATATTATTTTCCTCCCGGTCCTAATTCAATTGCTTTAACTAAAAATAATACAATTTTTTCATCTGATGATTTAAATTATATTTATAATTTAGATTCATATTGGCCCTTAGAATTTATTGACACTATACATACTGAACAAATTCGGGATGCTGTAATTTTAAAATTTAATTATTTTCCCTATCAATATAATCCCGTTAATAACTCAGTTATAGAGCATAGAAATGTCATGATCTCCATTAGTTGGGAGGACTCTTCCTCTAAAATTAATAATGTTGATCCATTAACAAAAAAGTATCTCTTGAATCTTGGAAGAGATATCGATAATATTGCTGAAATTTTACCCTTTTATGAAAACGAGAATGTTGAAACTCTAAAAAGCTCTTCCGACCTTAACTCATCTTCGTTAGATATACCAGATACTACTTATCTTATCGTAACTACAAATGATATTGAGTCAAATAGCCAAAAACTTGATGATTTTATTAGATATAAACAAGCATTAGGATTTAAAGTGATGATAATAACAGAAGACGAATATGGCTCAGCGAGTGGTGAACAAAGAGTATTTAATATTAGAAATTGGTTACAGAATAACTACATTACAGAATCTATAAATTATGTACTTTTAATAGGTGATCCCAATCCAGATGAGGTAGGAACTTCTGATACATATGGAGATATTCCAATGTTAATGTGTTACCCAAGACATGGAGCAGGTAGTAATGAAGAATCTCCTACAGATTATTTTTATGCGGATTTAACAGGAGATTGGGACAGTGATGATGATGGTTATTATGGAGAGTTTGGAACAGGAAGCTCACCAGAAGACTCTGGAGTGGATTTCGGCGCAGAAGTATATGTTGGAAGAATTCCCGTATATTCAAGTGATTATACTTCTCTTGACAATATTCTTCAAAATATTATTGACCATCATATTAATGCGGGTTATGAGAAAAACTATGCCTTATTACCTATGGCAATTTCAAATTATGCCAACGAAAATCATGAAGGTAAGGATAGGACTGATGGTTTAGATTGTCCGGAGGACTTTTATAATAATATATTAAATCCAACAGGCATAGAAGATACCGTAATGTATGAAAGATCAGGGCTTAATCCTGTACCTACATCAGCCTTTCACTTTACTATGCCTTTAACTAAATCAAACTTCATATCTGAATTTAATAATGGATACGGGATAATATTTTGGTGGGGTCATGGAAACGATATTGGTGCTTATCGGAAATATTGGGCTTCTGACGATGGTGATAATGTTCCAG
Source organism: Promethearchaeota archaeon (assembly GCA_014729315.1). The sequence continues at coordinate 3,047 of WJKD01000575.1, forward strand.
AAGCAGACGAAATGGAGTCGATGTCCTTTTTAACAAGCTATGATATGAACCAACTTGAAACTGATCAGCCAGCTTTTTTTTATCAATCGTCTTGTAATAACGGTAACCCTGATATAACTAATAATCTTGGTTATGCTAATTTACAGCGTGGATCTGCTGTAAGTACTATTTCTGCATCAAGAGTTAGTTGGTATCTCGTTGGGAATTGGCAATATAATAAATGGTGGTCAACTTATGCAGACAATACAGGAATAGGATATTATTATTTTGAAAACTTATTAAATAATGGAATGACTTCTGGTAATGCTCTTTATGCAGCGAAATCATCAGGTGGAGATAATACATATAGTGGGAGCTGGATGAATAAAATGGATTTCAACTTATACGGTGATCCACAAATGGATTATTGGGGATCAAATCAACCGCATATACCGAACAATCCTTCACCTTCAGATGGGGAAACTATAGGATTTTCCCCTACTCTGAATGTTGATGTCTCTGATCCTGACGGGGATACATTAAATGTTGCTTTTTACGATGCATCGGATGATAGTTTAATTGGTGTTGATTTAGGTGTCCTTAGTGGAGATACTGCTTCAGTTCCGTGGTTAGGATTACCTGAGGGTGTTTATTCATGGTACGTGGTTGTTGGCGACAATCAAGTAATTCGACAATCTCCAGTGTGGGAGTTTATTTTTACTACTAATAATGCCCCGAACGCGCCGAACACGCCCTCTCCCTCAGACGGAGCGGTCGGAGTCGGTCTGAATCCTACTTTAAGCGTTAACGTGTCCGATCCCGACGGGGATACTATGACGGTGCGGTTTTACGACGCTTCAAACGACGAATTGATCGGCGTTGAGACGGGAATCGCAAGCGGAAGCGTTGCTTCGGTAAGTTGGTCGGCTCTTTCGGGTAACACGGTCTATACGTGGTACGCCGAGGCTGACGACGGAAGCGAAACTACCCGGTCATTGACGTGGCAGTTTACGACGGCTTTAACAAATAATAATAATAATGATCAATCTGACGATGAAGATGCTGATAGAGAGACTACTGAGAAAATTCCTAGCTATTCTTTATATCTCATACTTGGTCTAATAGGACTATTATCAACAATTTTAATTAAAAAAAGAGAAGGAAATCTTAATATCTTTTCTTCTTCTTAAAATTTTTTTTTAATAATTTTAAAAATGATTTTTCTGATATTTTAAGTATATTAAATAAGATCGTGTTAAAACTTAAAAAATCGTGGATCTTACAGCATAAATTGCTATAAATTAGAATTAGGCTCAATATCTCAGAACAAAAAAGTTCTTTCTGAATGATATTAATTAATTTAATATTAAATTATTCTTCTTCTTTTGAATATGATTAAGGTTTTCATTATGTAGCTTAGAAAAAATTCAAGAATAAATAGTATGAAGACAATTCTCTTTTTTATAAATTACCTCTTCTTCAAGGTCTAAAAATTTTTTATTTTGTTTTTTAGGAAAACTTTCTTTAAGTCATTGAAATCCGCTATTTCCGAGGGATTATCAATTCCTTGTGAAAATAATTCATCACTGGTAACAAATATATCGAGAATGTTATTTCTTAACATATAAATATCATAATCCTGTTTACCAGTATTATATGTGTCCTTAGAAGTTCCAAAATCAATAATTTTTATCTTTCTCTCACCACATTCAGTATAGAGCATTATATTTCCTGGATGGAGGTCGTTATGCAATTCGTAATCTTTTCTAAAAGATATTATAGTCTCCAAAAGTTCTGTAAACAAATTCAACCTTTCATTGAAGGATGTCTTTTCTCGGAAAACAACTGGAATCAGTTCACCAAATGATTTTCTTTCTATGTATTCCATAATTATAAAGAAATATCTTTCTCCTTCAAACATAAGATTTCCAGTTTCGAATAATTTGACAATATTAGTATTCTTAAATTTGGCTAACTTCTTTGCATCTTCGATCAAATCTGCTTCGTTAATAATTGATACGGGATCTCTATATACCTTTAGAACTCTCAACTCACCGTCAATCTTATTTACAATCAAGAGGAGATCCCCATTTTGACCCCGTGAAAAGATTTATCACAAACAGCATAAATTAAATCAAAAATTCTTAATGACAAGAGAGATGTTAAGAGAACCTATTACAACTTTAGGTTCTTTATTCAATTTTTCTGTTTTAATTCCATTTTGGTGAAGTTTTAGATTTGTATTAGATAATAATTAAAGAGCGATATTTCGAGGTGGAAACATTCAACTAAATTGATATCGCGTAGAATCTCGATAAATATTTAATTTTTGAAGTATTTTTCACATTGATAAACGATGGCTAAAAAGAAGAAAGATGTTCCGCTTACGGGAATAACTGTTTCAAAGGAAGAAGATTTCTCTGCGTGGTATACTGAAATACTTGAAAAAGCTGATTTAGCGGATATACGCTATAATGTAAAAGGTTTTGTTTGCTATAGGCCTTGGGCAACGCTGAGCATTAAAAAAATGTATGTAAAGTACGAAAACTTACTTGAAAAGAATAATCATCTACCACTTGTTATGCCATCTGTTATCCCAGAAAGCAATTTTGAGTTAGAAGCGGATCATGTGAAAGGTTTCGCTCCGGAAGTTTTTTGGGTAACGCAAGCTGGAAGCGAGGGGGAAGAGCTTAACGAAAAATTAGCTTTAAGGCCCACAAGCGAGACTGCGTTGTACAAGATGTATCATTATTGGATACGTAGTTATAGGGATCTACCTTTTAAGCGATATCAATCGTGCCAGGTATGGCGATACGAGGGGAAAATGACAAGACCATTTTTCAGAGGTCGGGAATTTCACTGGATTGAAGCTCACGATTGTTTTGCGACTCGAGAAGATGCAAAAAAACAAGTTATTGAAGACATGGAAATGACTTATGAGATGCTGCAAGACGAGTTTTGTATACCTATCATTTTTTTTGAAAGACCTCAATGGGATAAGTTTAGCGGAGCGGAATACACATACGCTGCCGACGCGCTAATGGGTTCAGGAAAGGTTTTGCAATTACCTTCGACACATCTTCTTGGACAAAATTTTTCCAAACCATTTGACGTAAAATTTGTCGATACCGACAGTGAAGAAAAATACTGTTTCCAAACTTGCTACGGCCCAGCAATTAGCAGAATTTATGGCGCCATGATCGCCTACTTAGGAGATGATAACGGTTTAATCTTACCTTTTGATTTAGCTCCGGTGCAAGTCGTTATCGTTCCAATATTGATTAAAAATAAAGAAGGAATCGTTTTAAAAAAATGCAAAGAACTTATTAAAAGGTTAGAAGATAGGTTCTTATGCAAGTTTGACGATTCGGACGATTCTCCTGGGAGTAAATTCTATTATTGGGAGATGAAAGGGGTTCCTTTTAGAATTGAAATTGGTCCAAGAGACATCCAGAAAGATCAAGTAGTTATTGTAAGGCGATACGATGGGAAGAAACTTTTCATAAAAGAAAGCGATTTGGAGGAAAAACTAAACGAGCTCGCAAATAGTTATACTGAAGAGATAAAAACGATGAAATTACTCGATTTTGAGCAACAGGTTGAAATCTGCTACGAAAAAGATTCCGCACAAGAAGCGATTGAAAACGGGAAAATAGTGTGTTGCGGCTTCTGTTCGATCGATATGAAAGGATATAGATGTGCAGAAACTGTAGAAAAAGACATCGGTGGCGAAATACGGGGCAAGCGCGTTGACCATGAAAAGCACGACTTTGCTAGCTGTATTATCTGTGGTGAACCAGCTACCTGTACTGTTTATATAGCAAAAAGCTATTGAGTTTTCTCTTAGTTTCGATTTCATATTAATCTTTTTTAATTTCTCCATTGGTTAAAGCGACCTTCGTTAAAATAATCTATAGTCTATAAATAAAAAATTCAAAATTCGGGACAGATTGTTAACCTAAACTTCCAACTAAATGGTTTAAGTATAAAAAATGATAAACATTTTCGCAGTTATAGTATGTTGTTATTTATTAGATATCAGTTGCTGTCTGGTTTTCTCCAATAGTTTTTGGTAAAATATGGAGTAAAACCTTAGGAAAGAATAAAGAAGAATTAGGACCAAACGCAAAACAAGCAATCGCAACCGTTTTAACATCTATTATATCAGTTGTTATTTTCGCAAATTTACTGGAATTAATTGGCACTTATGATGTAATAACTGATTTAATATTGGGGCTGCTTATAGGAGTAGGTTATATCTTTACGATCGATTTATACGATGATTAATTCGATAAAAGTTTGATAGCTTTTGTTATTGATATTGGATATCATATGGTAGCATTGATTATAATAGGAACAATATTGGGTCTTTGGCAACTTTAATCCTTCTCTTTTTATTTTTTTCTATTCAAGGACAACATTCCAATATTGCTGGCGATAACAAATAAAAGTTAAAATTACGATTTTTCTTATTATTGAGTTATTTAATTAAATTTCTGACTGGTTGACCAGAATAGCTTTTTATATTATATTCATCTTTATATTTTTCTTAATCTCCAGTGCCTTTGAATATTAATTAGGATTTCTCTTGCCCGACATAATAACGAACTTTTTAACTAAAAATAAAGTATAATCCGAAAATTGTATGATTGAATGAATAAATAAATCGATTATTTAAACAGAGTAACAATCAAGAAGGAAATTTAGGAACGGGAGTAAACTTCGGTTCTTCTCCATTTGTCTTAATAAAGTCCTCACGAGCAAATTTTTTCCCGCATCCAATGCATCGTACAAGTATTGGTTTAAATCTACTAATGATCTGGGGCTTATCTATACTGCCACAATTCGGACATTCGTATTGAATAAAACATCACCTCTTAAACACTAAGATTTAATTAGAAATTAACTTTAAATTTATTGGATCTTTTCGAAACTTTGTAGATTATAATTCTTAACATGAAGATAAATAGATCTCCGATTTAATCCACAATTAGTATCAAAATTCTCGTATTTATAATTTACTTTTTTATCAAAAATGAAAATCAATAGATCGATGTCTTACACAAAATTCCAAAAAGAATCTTCTGGATAATGGCCATTAATACCATTTTTTAGAAAATTGATAATATAGCAGAATTGATAAAATTTTTATTATGTCAAATACAAGAACTTTATACGAATAGTAGATATAACAATAATTATGGAAGATTTCATTGAAGTTTTGCACTCCGATGGTATTAAAATTCAATTTGTTAAGGGTTTAGGTGGAGCTAAGTATCCATATTCAAACTCGCTTCTGATTAACAATTGGTTGATAGATACTGGAATATCAAGTAAGCACTTAAGAAAATTAAAAAGAAAATATGAAATAAATCATGTAATTTTGACACATTGGCACGAGGATCACATTTCGGGGAACCGTTTTTTTAAAGATGTGAATTTCTACTGCCATCTAAAGGATAAATCTTTGATTGAGAATGTAGATATGTTTTATAAATACTACGGTATAGAAGATACGCCCGCAGCTAAACTCTTTCAGTCAATAATGGAAGGTTTTAGGATAGAAAATACTCCAATAACCAAAAGTTTCCGAGACAAAGATAAATTTCCAATCGAAGAAAATTATAATATTCAAATAATCCACACTCCAGGGCATACAGCAGGTCATAGTTGCATATACGATTCGCAACAAAAATTATGTTTTTTAGCTGACATTGACTTGTCTAGTTTTCCCTTTTATGGTTCTCTCGACGCTAATTTAATGGATTTTGAAAATTCGATAGAAAAGCTTAAGAAGGTCGAAATTGATATTGCGATATCTTCTCATAAATCCATTTTAAGGGGAAAGAACTTAATAAAAGAAGAATTAAAAAACTACACGTCAGTTATATGGAAAAGAGACGATCGAATCTTAGAAAATCTCTCAGAAAAAACCCCGAAAACGATTGATGACTTATCTTATAAAAATCTTATTTACAAAAGATACAATAAAATAGAAAAAATTTACGAAATTATTGCTGAAAAACTCATGATAAAGGAACATCTCAAAAAACTTGTTAAGAACGGAAGAATAATCTTGACAAAAGAAGGATATTTATTAAACGAATAGGAGCTTTTCTTCATTAAGATTCAGTTTAAAAAATAGGAAAATAAAAAAAAGTTAAAAAAAAATGAATATATTGGATTAAAATATACTTTTTATCCTTCCTCTGTTAGTCTTTCAATTTTACTGGGCATTTCTTCTTCAAAAACGATTTCTTCAGGGAATTTCTTAAGCACGTCTTTGATGTTAATGCCTTTTTTTGCCAGACTTCTTTTTCTTATGTAATACACGATAGCACCAATCAGAGTATAAGGTAAAACAACCAAAGCAATAATTAAACCCGCATCGGGATCAAAAAACAATAATAATACAAAGACAGCGGATACAATAGCCCCAATCATACCCATAATTTTTATAGTTTTTATAGAAGGTTTAAATCCTGAACTCTTATGCAAATTCGGGAATTTTTTTGGAAGTTTTATAGCAGCTATGCAGAGAGGTATTTGTATTAATAATGCAGCAACTCCAGTAAAAGCGCTTAATAAAACTGCGGCAGTAGCAATACCGTATTCAGGAGTGAGCAACGGAATAAAAATCAAGATGAAGATAATTCCTATAACAAGTAAGAGAGTTAAAGCGGGTATTGGTGTCTTATATTTTTTATGTACCTTAGTGAATTTATCCGAAAAGAGGCCGTCTCTTCCTGCCATTAGAATATCTCTTGAATATGCTAAATATACAGGATGAATAGTTGAGGCAATCGCCACAACAATGAGTATAGTAACTAAGATAATTGCTCCTTGAGGTAAGATACGCCCTTTCGTTAAGATTTCTGTAACGGTCCCTACAGGTTCGTTCCATGGATGAATCGCAGCTACCATTAGAGATTGGAAGGTATATAAGCCTACTAAGAGCGGAATACTTATTAATAGAGCAAGAGGGATATTCTTTTTAGGATTTTTTACTTCTCCGGCAACATCGAGAATCAAAGTGAATCCAACATACGAGAAAAAGAACACTAAAGAGGCAAACAAAAGAGGACTTAGACCGAGTTGCGGCGGAATAATCGGATCTAAATTATTTGGATTATAAAAGGGAATCGCAGCAATAATAAAAATAATCATAACTAGTACATCTCCAAAAAGCGTTATGATCATCTCGACGGCACCCGAAATCTTTACTTGGAGAAAATTAATAAGATAAAATATAACCAAAACAGCTATTCCAACCACGATGACAAATATCATTACCATATTCTCTGGAATTAAAAATAATTCAGAAAGAAATAATCCTAGAACCGCAGCGAGGGTAGCAAGCGCTGATCCTACTGCTAATAAAATTAACCACACAGTAAGGAATCCTGCTAATCCTCCTGTCAGTCTGCTATTAACTACATAAGAACCTCCAGCAACTGGAATAGCTGAGCCTATATATGCAGCAATAAACGCAACAAACACCGCAGGTATTACTGCAATAAGATACGCTAAAAATACTGCAGGTCCCGTTCTTGATAGATATGCTGCTGGTGAGACCCATATCGATGACCCTATTACCATCCCTATGATAATAAAGACTGCCATTGGAAGGCTTAATCCTCTTTGTAATTCCTTGTCTTCAGCCATTTTTATTTTTCACATTATTCAATTTTTTATTTTTTATTAAGAGAATAAAACATTAGTTGATAATTAGACTATTTGAAATAAATATTTAAATCTTAAACTCTAAGACCTAAAGATTTTTACTTTTTTATTAAGGAAACTCGGAAAAAAAATCATCAGATTTTTTAATGGAGAGATAAAAATTACAAATTAACTCAATTAAATAATTAATTACATTTTAGAGATAAAAAATATGGAAAAAAATCCTTTAAAATGGCCTTTAGTAGTTTTAGCAGGGATAATGATATGGATAACTGACATTTTCTTCAATCTGAACGCAATATTATTATGGCCGAACGGAAATTTTTCTCCTTTCGAAAATTATCATAGCGATTTGGGACGAACTATACCCGGTCCGCGAGGGCATAATTCCGAATTAGGAGCACAATTTTATAATTGCGGACAGGTATTTCAAGGAGTAACGGTTATATTTTTTGCGATTGGATTATCCATTGCATATACTGAGGAAAAAAGAATAAGGATCATTCTGATTTTGGGACAAATTTTTGGAATCCTAGTAGGTATAGCATTGATTATGAACGGTATCTATTCAGAAGATTTTCAACCATATCATGGTCAATGGTCTGAAGTTATTTTTATAAGCATTATGAGCACTGAATTGCTGAGTAATTACGCGTTATTGAAAAATCCCAGTTTTAGAAAAAAAATAGCCTATTTCGGATTTGTTGCTGGATTTATCAACTTATTCTTTCTAATCGTATTTATCGGTAATATTCCTATACTAACATACTTCATCGAATACCTGGCAATTTATGGAGCAGAAATTTGGGTGGCGCTGGTTGCTATTAATGCCTTTAAGAACGAAGTCTCAATCGAATAGTTAATAAAAAAACAATTAATACACCTTAAAATGAGATTCTCAATTTAAGTTCCAATATTTTTTTTATATTTTGGACTTACTTCTCAATAAGTTTCTTTATTTGCTGAATCATGAATTTACGGAACGATTTTACCTTTTCTTTGGTTGGATTTTTATCAATAGGTTCATATATAATTTTACTTGCTCTAAAATCCCTTTCGACAAAAATAGCACCTTGGACTAGGGAATAAACGAAATAAGATAAAAAATTTTCATCCATTTTTTTGATTTCATTTTTCTCCATTGCGCTTTTTAATGCTTTTTTAATTAAATCTAAAGGGTCTATTAGTTTATAATTTTTTTCTATGGGACCAACCTTTTTAGATGGAGGAGCTGGAATCAAAAACATCATTTGAAATCGTCGATAATCATTTTTTGCTAAGTCAAGATAATAATTTGCGATTTCTTCAAGTAATTTAAAGATATCACCTTTATGTTCCTCGATAATTTGTTCCATTTCATTTTTTAATTTCTTGAAATCTTGGTTTCTTATCGCTATCCAAAGTTCTCGTTTACTTTTAACATAATTATAGAGATTTCCTTGGGACATATTTAGTTTTTTTGCTAAAGCACGCGTGCTAAATCCGTAAGAACCTTTTGATACGAACAATTCTCTTCCTGTCTCTATTATTCTCTGAAATTCTTTTTGTTTATCTTCTTCAGAACGCGCTGGGGTCTTTCTTGGAGTCATAGTCTTATAATATCTATTTATAAGATTTTTAATAAGCTTTATTTAAAAATACCGAAAGGAGAAACATTTAAAAATTTTAAAATCAACTTTTGAATAATCATTGATTACTGGTCAATGATTACTCAAAAATAAGAATGAAAAATGTAACATACAAGAATCAAAAGATTCATCTAATCTTTAGGAATCTAGAAAAAAAAGATTAAATCACTAATTGATTAAGGAGTCGATTATTTAATGGAAGATTGTCTAAAAAAAATATCGAATATCGAATTTCTAAATATTAACGAAATAAAAATAGAGGAGAAAGAGAGGATAAGAACAGGGACGGGAACAAATATATCCGATTTAAAAAAATCTATTGATGAGCTAGGTTTATTCCATCCTATTATTGTAAATCAGAAAAAGAAGTTGATCGCGGGATATAGAAGACTAAAGGCCTGTAAAGAATTGGGCTGGAAAAATGTTCCTGCAATTAAGAGGATGGATCTAGACAAATTGCAGGAATTAAGCGTAGAGGTTGAAGAAAATCTTCGAAGAAAAGATTTGGCACCATACGAGATCGATATTGCTATTGCAAAATGGAAAAGAATTTACGAGGAATTACATCCAGAAACAAAGCATCTGGCGCATGTAAGAAAATCCAATAGAGACGAAAAAGGAAGAATTCAATCAAGAAAAGTAATGTTTATCAATGAGGAAGAATCTTCCTCTTCGAGTGAAACTGAAAATTTAAAGAACAAAAAGTCGAGTGCTGAGAGATTTACAAAAGTTGCTGCGAAATGCACAAAATTATCCGAAAGAACCATTCGAAATAGAGCTCGAGTAGGAGAAGCAATATTAAGCAATAAGTATGATTCCAAAGTCGTAGATCTTTATAAAGAAAACCAGATCACGCACACTCAGATGTTAGATATTGATAAGGGGAAAAACAAGAAAAAGGAAGAGAAGAAGGTTAAAGATAAGATCGAAAGTAAAGAAACTAACTTCTGTAGAGACTGTAATAACGCAAAAATTAGCTGCTGTCCAGACTGTGGAAATAAAATAATTGTTTGCGATAAAGGAAATTTAGTTGTAAAGGGTTTTAATTCTGAAGCGTGTAACGACTTTAAAAAATAGAGTGATTGGTTAAGTCCTTAGTGATAATTAGCGAAAATAGGTAGTTCAATCTTTCAAATTACCATATGAGATATAAAATATATATGTAAATTAGAATATCAATACACAACAAGATACAAATTAAATATTGTAATAATAAAAAGACGATTTAGATGTGAAAAAGATTTGAAACCGCCAGAATTAAAATTTTTATGGGAATATGTAGAATTTTGGGCTAAGCAAGATCCGAATTTTATTAGTGTTAGATATAAAAGAAAAACGCTAACTTCGGAAGAAATAAATGAACAATCAAACAAACTTGCCATGGCGTTTCTTGAACTTGGTGTTGCAAAGGGCGATACTATATGCACCGTGTTACCTACGATTCCAGAATTTTTATTATGTTTTATTGCAGCCAGTAAAATCGGGGCAATAACGGTACCAATGGATAAAGAGTATAAAATGACAGACTTCAAGACGTTAATTCCTCATACAAATCCAAAGGTAATCATAACGATAAAAAAATGGCAAAAAAATAAGATCGCCGACAATCTAATGGAATTAAGCAAGGAGTTCAATAAAATTAAATTCATTATGATAGGTAAACACGAACTAGGACCAAGTTTAGATCAAATATTAGAAAAAGAATACAATCTTCAAGAGGATTTAAAACAGGCAAAAAATGACCAAGATCCGGGGGATTGCACTCTTGTAATTTGGACAGGAGGCACAACTGGAGCCCCTAAGGCAGTTGAAATAAGTCACACTAATATTATTAAAATGTGTTTGATAGAATACGATGTTATTATAGGAGGACTTGGAAAATTAGGCGTTGACATTGATAGAAACGAATTCAAGCATTTAGTAAACTTGCCAGTTAGTCATGTAGGAGGAACTATTGAAATTATGGGAACTGGTATGATTGGGGGCTTGGAAATGTTATTTCAAGCTTCTTGGTCTCCGTGGGACGCTCTAAAAGCAATGAAAAAATACAGACTCCCTTTTATGGGCGGAGTTCCGACTATGTTCAAGATCTTTCTATCACTACCAGACTTGGATAATTACGCTCCAAAAGAAAATCTCAGATTAATTGTACTTTCCGGCGAGAAGGTATCCTACGATATTATTAATTCTATTCAGAATCGAATTTGTAATAATATCATTATCGGGTATGGAAGTACAGAAGCAGGATCGGAAGTGACTTTTACAGAAATTTTAAATACAGACGAGCAATTCAAAAGAGTGGCAAATGGCTATGTTGGCAAAGCTCTACCAGGGATGGATATCAAAATTGTTGATGAAGATTTTAACGAACTTCCAATTGGCCAAACAGGTGAGATCATAACTAAAGGTCCTCTTGCTGCAAAATCATACTTTAAAATGCCGCAAGAAGATAAAGCGGGATTTACACCAGATGGATATTGTAGGACCGGTGATTTAGGGTTTCTCGAAGAGGATGGAAGTTTATTTATTACTGGGAGGATTAAAGAAATTATTCGAGTCGGAGCCTACACAGTTTATCCAGTAGAAATAGAAGAACTTGTTTTAACTCACCCTAAAGTAGCCATTGCTGCAGCATTAGGAGCTCCTGACGAAATCAAGGGCGAAATCGTTTGGTTGGTAATTGGTCCAGAATTAGGAACAAAATTTGACGAATCTGACAAACAGGAAATATTAGAAAAATGTAAAAAGAATTTAGCTAAGTTTAAAGTACCAGAAAAGTTAATTGTGTATCCATTAGACCCGAATGATTTACCAATAACGAGAATAGGAAAAGTGGATAAAGTTAGACTAAAGAAGGAACTTATCCCTAAAAAAAATTGAAGAATTCTTTTTGATCTTTTGAATCCAAAAGATAAAATAAAATAAATAAACAAAGGAGAAACAAGTTGGAAGATTTAGTACAATATAAGAAAGAAGGAGATTCTATCGGAAGGATCATTCTCAATAGAGCTAATAAACACAATTCTCTTGATTTTCTCACAATGACGCAGTTAATTGAAAAATTTACTTTAAGCAGAAAGAACGAGGATAAATGTGTGGTATTCACCGCTAAAGGTAAAGATTTTACGGTTGGAGATGATTTGAAATATACCTATAACTTATTGAACGATATAAATAACTTTCCTGAAGCAATTAAATTTATAAAAAAATTTCAAGATGTAACCAGAGTAATGTTGAATCATCCCGGTGTTCTGATCGCGGGGTTACACGGTCACGTAATTGGTGGTGGGTTTGAAATGTTGTTAAGCTGTGATCTTAGAATTGCAGCTACGGACACTAAAATTATCCTTCCTGAATTAGGTGTGGGATTATTTTTCTCTAATGCGTCAACAAAACTTTTACCTCAAATAATAGGAATGGGGAAAGCGAAAGAATTAATGTTCCTTGGTGAAGAAATTTCTGCAGAAGAGGCATATCGTTTAAATTTAGTAAACAAAATATGTAAACCTCAATCACTCGAAAGAATTCTCAAAAAAACAGCAAATATAATAATCCAAAAGGGAACGATTTCTCTAAAAATAGCAAAAAAACTTTTGAACGAAAATTTTGACAAATCAATTGAAGGTGTTTTAGATAGCGAAGAGGGTGCTTTAATAACAGCTGGAGAATCGGAGGAAGCAAAAAAAAGAATAGGATTTTTCGTTAAAAAATAAAATCTTTAATATTTTTTATTTAACCTAAAAATAAACAATCATACGCTCTTTATTTATACAGAGCTAATAAAAACAAAAAAAAATTAAGACGAGGGAATAAATTGGAAAATAATATACTTTACAAAAAGCAAGGAGATATAGGAAAAATTACATTAAATAAACCAGATCAAAATAACACACTGGATTTAGAAACTATTACATCGTTAACTGCTGCATTTGACGAAAGCAGTCAAAACGACGATATTTGCGTTATTTATTCAGCAAAAGGAAAACATTTTACCGTAGGTGCGGATTTAAAATACGGCTATGAGCTTTTAACAAGTCCAGATCGAATGGATGAGGCGGTAGAGTTTTTAGAATCGTGGCAAGTTTTAACCAGAGCGATGTTAAACCATTCAGGGATAATTATAACGGGTTTGCATGGATGGGTTATTGGAGGAGGTTTTGAGCATTTATTGGGATGCGACTTAAGGATTGCAGCCACTGACACTAAAATTATGCTTCCTGAATTAGGCGTGGGTTTATTTTTCTCTAACGCATCAACAAAACTACTTCCTCGCATAATTGGCGAAGGAAGAGCAAAAGAATTGATGATCTTGGGTAAAGAAATCTCCGCAGATGTTGCTCTTAAGTATGGCTTAGTTAACGAAATATGTAAACCGCAATCTCTTAATCGGATTTTGAAAAAAACAGCAAATAGTATTATTCAAAAGGGTCATTTAGCGTTAAAATATACCAAAAAACTTCTTAATGAAAATTACGACATGGACATCGAGGGTGTTTTGGGAAGAGAATCAATTGCGATGATTACTACGGGAAAATCCGAGACATTAAAGGAAAGATTAAAGAAATTTGTTGAACATTAATTCTTATTACACATGAAAAAAGAAATAATTAAAAATTTGATTAAAATCGTTTATTTAATTTCTTAATACGCTTATTTTTTCTTTTTAACTTTTTCTGAAACTCATTCAAAGCGTCATTTACAGCAAATTCATAGGGAGTGATATTTTTTTCCATAGCCCCTTGAATTACATTCATTGTTTTGTCACCGATCTTTTGCTTAATAAAATCGAATATCTCGTCAGCATTTTTCGCAACTTTATTGACCCAGATAGCCAAGATTTCACCTGCGTTTGCGACAAAATCTGGAAAAGCAACTATTCCTTTTTGTTTTAATATATCGGTTACTCCTTCAGCATAAGGAATGTTTGCTCCCGGTACTATCGCTTTTACATCAATTTTGTCGACATTATTTTTATTAATTACATCAGGTCTTGCTCCAGGGATAATAAAGTCGGTTTTATATTGAGAGGATAATTCAAATAGTTTTTCTTTCGGGACTGTTATCAAATTTTTACTCTCATACTCTTTAACCAGCTTATCTCCATATTTTTCTTTTAAGTCCAGCAACTTATTTATGTCTAAACCTTCTTCATCATAGATTGCACCTTCAATCGTGGAGATTCCCGTGAGCGTATAGCCTAATTCATTTAATGCCATAGCAACCGCTGTACCTACTTTTCCGAAGCCTTCTAAAATAACTTTAGGTTTTTTAGTTTTATCAATTTCTCCTTTAGAGAATTTATCGATGTTATCGTAAAATACTTCTAAGCAATAGACTAATCCATATCCAGTAAATAATTCCTCAACGGGAACACCGTTCTTTTTCATTCCTAAAGGTTTTGGAGCAAGATTAGGCTTTCCGATAACATTGAATATTTTTAGCATATCTGCGTCATCTGTTCCCATATCTGGGCCAGGGTAATAGACATCATTAAGAATGAATTTTTCGATTGCATCCCCAAAACTCGTGATTAACAATCCTTTTGTTTCTAAATCCCTCGGATCCCCCCAAATTCCTGCTTTTGCCCCTCCTACTTTCATCCTATAAGTACAAAACTTATAAGTCATCGCTCTGCTTAGTCTTATCATCTCATCTACAGTGATATCAGGAGCTAATCGCACACCTCCCGCGGGTATACCATACACAGAATTATCAATGACTAAAACAGCATTCATATCAGTTGTGGGATCCCTCAAGTATATAATTTTTTCCGGACCAATTTCATCAATCAAATCTTGATTTTGAATATTAAAATCCATCTTTTAAATCACTTTAATTTAATATGTTATTAGTTAGGTAATTAAATTTATGTCGACATTAATTATTTACTTTTAATGGAAACTTTTAATGCAAGATTGTAGTTTTTCTAAACTTCGATCTCAATGTTTTTTAGCTAAATAATATTTTCCTTTTTATGGAATGCAAAGAGCCTCCCCTCTTCCAAGCCTTTCCTAAATTGAAAAAAAGAGTTCCTTGGATTTCCTTATTATCAGATCTTCCTTCTATCGTTGATAGATTAACTGAAATTGAAAAAGAACTCGACTTATCAGGCATAGAGATCTATATTAAAAGAGATGATTTGAATCATCCAGTATACGGAGGAAACAAACTCCGAAAATTTGAATTCATTTTCGGGGATGCGATAGAAAAAGAAAAAAAAGGTATCGTGACTATGGGGGGAGTGGGTACTAACCATGGCATTGCCTGTGCAATCATTGCCAATGATTTAGGTTTAAACTGTGATTTATTTCTCTTTCCTCAGCCCCTCACTTGGCATGTTCAGCGATCTTTACTTTTATACGATTACTTTGGAGCAAAATTGCATCTTGGAAAGAACGATATAACAACCTTGTTTAAGTTCTTATTTTTCGGATTATTTCATCCGAGAACTTATTTAATGCTTCCCGGAGGATCTCCTTTATTCGGAATGGGATCATCCTTGGGGACTGTAGGGTTTATAAACGCAATTTACGAATTAAAAAGCCAGATTGCCGATGGGTCTGTGCCCGAACCAGACGCTATATTCATCGCAAGTGGATCCACAGGAACAGCAGCAGGTCTTGCAGCGGGATGTAAATTAGCGGGTTTGAAAACCAAAGTACACATCGTTGCGGTCTATGGAAGTTTGGTGAGTAATCCGAAAGCCGTGAAAAAGAATGCTAATAAAGCATTAGATTATCTTCGTAAACAAGATAAGTCTATTCCAAGAATAAACATTGAGGAAGGTGATTTTGAATTTATAGAGGGATATCTGGGGTCTGATTACGGAATAAAAACTATTAAAGGACAAAAAGCAGTCGATCTGGTATACGAAAAAGAGGGTAAAGACAAGGGATTCATTTTAGAAACAACCTACACCGGTAAAGCTATGGCCGCTATGTTTGATTATCTCAAGGAAAATAACTCAAAAAAAGTATTGTTTTGGAATACCTACAACTCAAGAGATTTGGACAAATATTTAAGAAAGACGGGTTTTAATTTCGAGAAATTACCTAAAAAATTCCAAAAATTCTACGGAAAGAAACAATTTCAGTGCTGGCAGATTGTTAACTGTCCTAAAGATGTTAGAGAAACGTGTCCTGCTTATTTAAACCACGAATATCGATTTTGGAGAGTCGCTGAATGCAAACTTTCCGAAGATAAAAAACGAAAAGCAAAAGATATCTTAAGTAAAGCGATCATATTAGAAGAAGCTTAATCTCTTATACTTTTTTTTTCCAATTTAAAAGGTTATTTTTAGATCAATCAAAAAAACTAGGTAAAATCCCTATGTCTTCTTAGAATCAATAATTTAGAATATAATTTTTACAATTATAAAAAAAATTATAAGGATCAAAAATATTAATGTCTATAAATAATTGATTTGGTTTAATTAAAAAAATTCGAAGGAAGAAAAAAATTATGATTCTACAAAATCTCACTCAACTAGAATTCATCTATGGGAGTTTTACGCTTATTTTTGTATTAATTGCAATTCTAATTGGAATCAAATTAATTAGTAAATACTTTACTTATAAACTTAAAGAATTTATAACCGTGGGATTAACTTGGGTGTTTCTAAGTTCTGCTTGGTGGGGAGGTTCTATTTCGTTTGTTCTATTTATCCTATTCAATACATCTCTTCCAGAAATGATTTACCTTTTTTTAAATAACGGATTAATTCCTATTGCGTTCATTTGCTGGATATTTTCTTTTGCACATTTTATATATCCTCGTCTCAAAAAACAGATAGTGGGAATTTCGGCAATCATTTGCTTAATTTACGAGATCTTCTTAATTATTTTTCTATTCACTAATCCAGATATAATTGGTACATTTGAAGGCAAATTCAACTTGCAAGCTGGATTATATTCGATGATCTTCCAACTTTTTTCGATTTTTGTATTTCTTATAACGGGCATTCTTTTTGCAAAGAACTCAATGAAATCAGTGGATCTTGTGGTTAAATGGAAAGGAAAATTCTTACTTATCGGTTTTATTTTTTTCACAGTAGGCGCATTGATCGAGGCCACAATTATAATGACACCTATCTCTTTGGTAATCATGAGAATAATACTAATTGTTAGCGGTGTTTTCTACTATCTCGGTTTTTACCTTCCTGAAAAGCTGTCTGATTTTTTAATCAAGGAAGGTTAAATGTATTTTAATTTTATTTCTTATTTTTAATTAATTGATTTTTGAATTTCATCTATTTTATTTATTTAACTGATTCTAACCATATTAGCATCATTTTACATTTTAAAAACCTTAATTTATGGTTTTTCACTATCACAATCATCAAAAATTTTTGAAGCTATAAGGTAATATAAATGGCAAACGTGGAATTAACTGAATTAGATATATTAAACGGGACATTTGCGTTGATTTTCGTAATTATATCGTTATTCGTAGGTTTCAGAATTTTTTTTAAATATTTCTCATTGAAGCGAAAGGAACTGATAACAGTCGGACTTTCTTGGATTTTTCTTAGTTCCGGATGGTGGGGGGCGGGATTTTCTTTTCTTTCTGTTATTTTGTTCGATCTACCATTCACTCCCTTGCTTTACATCGCTTTAGGAAATATCTTCGTTCCAATCGCTATATTAACCTGGATATATTCTTTTGCCACCATGGTGTATCCAGACTTAAAAAATAAAATTATGGTAATTTTTCTTTTAATATGTATACCTTACGAAATTGTCTTGATTTATTTTTTGATAACCGATTTAAGTGTGATTGGAGTCTTTAAAGGGATCTTTTTCTATCAACCCTCATTGCTAGCAATGTCCTTCCAAATTTTTGCAGTATTAGTAGCTTTAATCACGGGCATCATATTTTCGAAGAAATCTTTACACTCGGAAGACCAGAGAATTCGTTGGAAAGGGAGATTTTTGCTTATGGCGTTTATCTTCTTTACTTTAGGATCAGTGTTAGATGCTGCTTTAACAATCAGTCCAGCAATATTAGTAATAGGAAGACTAATTTTGGCTGCTAGCGCATTTGAATATTACTTAGGATTTCTTTTACCGGAAAAAATAGCGGATTGGTTGATCAAATAAGAAACTTAAAATAATCATGTTCCTTTTTTTCTTTTTTCGGCTTAAATAATATTCAGTTTCTGAAATAAGCCCGTCACTAAAATAGGAAGAGCTATTGTGGCATCGCACCACACACTTACATACTTGGACTCTAGAGAGTATTTACCCCAAGATTTTGATTCAGAAATTGTACATCCAGAAAGTCCACCATCGTATTCAGTTGCTGTATGAATTCTGACAGAATAGTTATAACCCATAGTTTCGATTTGATCAATCTGATCGAGTAAAGGAAAGATTTGCTGGGCCCAGTTTCTAGGGACTCCCCCTCCAATGATGAATGTGCCATATTCTTCTGAGGATCGAATAATATCTGCGAATGCCATAACATCTCCGATTGTATCAAAAGTAAACCGATACCCTTCTCTCACGGAATATTTTATAAGATTAAGAGTAAATTCAGAATCTGTAAAAGCGGGCACAAAGATGGGAACATCATTTTTCGCAGCGGTAGAGAGGATACACCTATTATCCAGTTTCTCTCCAACCCTTTTTAACAATTCTGAAGGTTTGATGAATACTTCCTTTTCTTTAAAAGTGCTTCTGATGATCTCGAATAATTTATCTTCTGCCTTTTTATAATTGTTTTCGGGTAGAAAAGTATCGTAGATTCTATTTATCCTTTGCTCGAATAATTCTTCGTCAGAAACATCAGGACTGCCCACATAATGGCCAATATCCGAGGCAACATCAACTAAATCGTGAATTATATTAGCTCCAGTTGTAATTAATACATCGATTAACTTCCGTTCTAATAATGCACATATTAAATCTCCCATTCCAGCAGGCACCATCGCTCCACTTAGCGTCATTACTGTAAGAATAGCCTCGTCCTTAACCATTTTATAGAGAATATCCAAAGCTTTTCCAAGGTTCCTTCCTTGAAATCCGCAATTTTTTAAAGAGGAAAGGAGATCCTCAATATTTTTGATCTTATATACATCAAAAGGAGCAACTTTTCTAATCAGATAATCATTATTTTGATGTTCTTCCATATACCAATAAATGATCAAATTATTTTAAATAAATTCAATTTCATGGGTCAATATCTTCATTGTAATTTTATATTCTTTTAAAATAGTAGAAATTTAAACCGTTGACAGAAAAAATTTAGAATATATTCAAAATTAGAATTTTTTGTTATCTAATTTTTAAAATTTTTATGATATAGCAGAATATTGAATATATATATTTGAGGAAATAAAGCGTTCTCGTTTTTTGGAAGAATAATGAAGTGTTAACTTTAAAAGTCAGTATTATACTTATCGATTTAAAAAATTTTATATAAATATGTTTACTATAATTATTATAAGGAATATAATAACAAATACGAGAAAAAGATAATGTCCTTAGTCCCAAAAAAGGTATTCTTTGTAAAAGGTAAAGGTTTTCACAAAACTAAGTTAGCTTCTTTTGAACAGGCATTAAGAGACGCTGGAATTGAACGATTCAATTTAGTACAAGTATCTTCAATACTTCCACCTTATTGTATTGAAGTAAATAAACTAGATGGATTAAAACAGCTCCGTTCTGGGCAAATTGTATATACTGTATTAGCAAGAATAAGCTCTAACGAATATAACAGATTGATATGTGCTGCCATAGGAGTTGCAAAGCCCTCTGATAAAGGACACTACGGTTATTTAAGCGAGCATCATTCTTATGGCATAAAGAAAGAAAATGTTGCTGATATAGCTGAAGATTTAGCAGCTGAAATGTTGGCAACGACTCTGGGAGTCCCATTCGATCCTGAGGCTAATTACGACGAGAAAAAAGAGATATTCAAGATGAACGGTAAAATTATTGAAACTAAAAGTATTGTGGAATCAGCCACGGTAAGAGACGAAAACGAATGGGCTACAGTACTTGCTGCGGCGGTTTTTATACTTTAATTGTTTCAAGTTTTTTATTTATTTTAGATTTAAACAAATATAAATTTCGTGGCACCTTAAATTGGATGGTGAATTTATTCATTTTTATTTATACGACATCGGCTCGCACATAGATCTAACCAGTGTTACTTATAAATTTCCTGGTATTCCCGATGAAACAAAATTCAAATCAAAAGGCACACCTAAAACAATTTATATCCCAAAACCTCTTAGTCTCAAAACCTTCTATTCTGAAAATTCTAAATTAGATATGTTTGAAAGTCTATCTCGTATAACAAAAATCTACGAGGATGGAGTTATAAGTTTTGTTCTAAGAATGCAGTTTACAGATTTGTCCTTAGAACAATTAAAAGAATTAAAATATTCAGAATTTATAATACATGAAAAAAGCTACAACGTTAAATCGTGGATAAGAGATGAGTTTCAAACTCTTTCCAAAAAAATAGAGGATTGCGTAACTTTTTATTCGCAAGAGAATTATGTCCCTAAGTACGAGCGATACACATGCTTTTGTATTACCAGTAATCTAGGAAGTCCTACAATATTCTTAGAGGAAAATAAAAAGGAACTTGCTATTCTATTAACGGGGGAAAATGCACAAGCAAATTTACACAATAATCAAATAAATAACACTCTGGATCATTCATTTTCTTATACCGATAATGATTTATCCATTTTCGATTACGATCGGACAATAATATTTGATAGTACTAAAGATTACGGGGACATTTTGTTGATAATAGAACTTGCAAATTATCAACTTCTTGAATTAAGAGTCTTAGACGGATTTTTAGACGGTTGGCTAAACGTTGCTAAAGAAGACATCCGCAAAATTTTTTTTAAAGGTAGACTCTATCCAGGAAGGTTAAATAAAAAGTTAGGGCGATCAATACGGATAAGATACGATATGACATTTATTTTAGAAAGGATTGAAAATGTATCTAAAATAATAGGGGATTATTATTTAGCTCAGATTTTTACTCATTTAGGCGAATTATTTCAGCTTGAGAAGTGGAGCGAAAGTATAAGAAACCGTCTCAGAATTCTTGACGACATTTACCTTACTGGAAAGACTAATATTAACGAGAAGTTATTGCTTTATGTTGAATTGTTGCTAGGAATCATTGAAATCGTATTTCTGATTTTTTTACTCATGGAATTCTTTTAAAATATTCGATATTAAGATCGAAAAAACAACTATCGATTGATTCTATTTTTTCTAACTCTTCGTAAGGTAGTCGAGAATAATCATAAGGATCTTTTGCTGCCCAAATTAACTTATTAAATCTCTGATGATGATGATGGAACCTTTCATTAGCGTATTCTTTTGCCTGTTTTGTGTATAGTAAGAAAGGCCAGTCGCTTCCTTCCATCAGCAATAATTCGCGTCCTGTTTGCTTTAATATACGGGATTTCCTTTCTGAAGAAGGTTTTGGAATTCTATGCAGAACATTTTCAAAATCAATAATAGACGCGTTAATGTATGGCCATATCCATCCGTGTTCTGGATTTTTCCAAACTTCAAAATGGCCTCCTGCACCCCAACTGCTCTCGTTCATACGAATGAGAGTAAATTCGTCCCTATTTTTATCCAGAAACTCGGAAAAAGTCATCATTTCTATTTTTTTACTTTTTACGATGTTTTTAAATACTTGCTTAAGCCAATCAATTCCTTCCATCCACCAATGACCGTATAGCTCGAAGTCATATGGAGACACAATTATTCCTTTTCTCCTGTATTTCTCTTTAAAATCTTTCAGCTCGTCTTTTAATAAGGAGACGAAATCTTCAGCATGATCGATTACTTTTCTTTCTGCCTTAGATACCTCATAAAGTTCTTTATTCTCTTTAGGTTTTTCTTTATCTGTAATTTTCCAATAATGAAGACCTGATTGACTATCTTTTTTATGAAATTCCCGATAATCACCATCTCCAGGATAACCTATTTTAGCGTCCCAGACTTGACGGCTGGTTCTTCTATTTCTTCCAAAAACCGATACATTTGTATTTAATTTGTATCCAAAACGGCTATCTAAACCTATATCGTTACGGGATTCTATAATTTGCGCATCCAAGATGCCGTGTGTATCAACAAAGAAATATTCTATATTGGAATTCTTCAACCAATAATCGACACTCTCTCGTATTTTACCATTCTCTTCAATCTTTGGTCGATAAGCGCATTCTGGGAGCCAGATGCCCCGAGGATGTTTTCCAAAATGTTTCATATGCGTGTCAACGGCTAATTGGATCTGTGAAAAAATCCCCGAATCGTGCTCCATTAAAGGTAGAAATCCGTGAGTGGCCCCACAAGTAATTAGTTCTATCATTCCTTCGTCTTGAAGCCATTTAAAGCTCCCGTTGATATCGCGATAATAATTCTGATAAAAAGAATTTAACACGGTTTCAAATCGGTTTAGATGATATTTTGCTATCTCTAATCGATTAGTTTGATGAACGAATCGCTCAATATCTTTTTTAACCCTTTTTATCAAGTCTTCCATATATTCTGTGAATCTCTGTTTCATGTATTCGTCAGCAAGTTGTTCTGCAAGAATAGGCGTGATATTAATTGTTAACGCCGTTTTTATTCCTTCTTCCTTTAATTCACGTAGAACATCCAACATGGGAATATAGGTCTCATTCATCGCCTCGAAAAGCCATTCTTCTCCTGCAGGCCATGTTCCGCTTTTCTTACACCAAGGAATATGACCGTGAAGGACGAGACCAAAATATCCTAAACTCATATTTGATTATCTCTTTATATAAAGAACTTTAATAATAGGCAATGAAAGTTATTATAAAAAGACTTTTAAAGGTCGTGAAAAGTAAGAAAAACAAAACAGAAGTACTAGTTTTCCACAAAAAATAGTTCAGCATTTATTTGATCGGCGATTGTTAAGATGATGTAAGACGTACCAGGCCCGAAATAACTTTTTTCTAGATAACCTTTACCGGGGTTGAGTATTGTAATTTTCCCATACTTTTTGATTAAAGGAGAATGAGTATGCCCAAACAGAAGGATGTCTAATTTAGTTTCTTTAAACATATCGAAAGCCCGATCTAATGTCCAATTGCTCGATCCTCCTTGTGGAGGATGAGTCATTCCAATTTTTTTATCGTTTAATTCTAAAATAATTTTTGATGCGAGTTGATTCCTAACGCTTTTGGGATCAGAATTACCAAAAACGCCAATAAACTTTTCTCTCTTAAGGTTTTTTAACCCTTCTAAAACATTTATCGAAGTGTAATCGCCTGTGTGAAAGATATAATCAGAATTTTTAATTTCTTGAATAAATTGTCGCGGTAGGTGTCCAAAGTTCAATACGTGGGTGTCGCCGATTACAACTATTCTTAAATCCATTTGATTGAATATTTCCTTTTGAGGTGTCTATTTATAATGTAAACAAGAAATAACCATTATAATATATATTTTAGAGTGATGATAAGAAAAAAAATAATTCTAAATAGTCTTTCAACCTATTATATGTAAAAATTTTAACAAATAATAGAAAATGTGAAAAAAATGAGTAAGAAGCCAAAATCGATATCTTCTCCACCGAGTAAAGAAGAATTAACATTACGAATATCTCGACTGAGAAGTATGATGGAAAACGAGAACTTAGATTTCTACGTATGTTTCGATCCCGTTAATATATATTATCTTACAAATTTTGCGTTTTACGTTCACGAACGGCCGTTCCTTCTGGTAATCGGAAAAGAAGGACCTCCTAAATTCATCGTTCCATTGTTAGAAAAAGCACACGTCATGGACAGAGCCTTAGTTGATTTAGATTTTGTAGACTATTACGAATTTCCCGCACCTAAAGGAAGAAACTGGTTTGATTATTACCAAGCTACTTTGAGCAACGAGTCAAATATTGGAATTGAATCGTCAATGCCCATGGGAATTGCTAATAAGACTCCGGGCAATAAAAAGGTAATAGATTTAGTAGAGGAGATTAGAATAATAAAATCGGACTACGAGGTGGGGCGCAGCGTTCACGCCTGTAAAGTCGTTAATAAGGGACACAAAAAATTACTGAAGATTTGTAAGCCAGGTTTTATGGAGTTTGCGATTTTTCAAGAGGTCTCAAAAACGATGACTTCAAAAATAATCCAGGATATGCCGAACGCAAATTTTAAAGTATGCGACACGCTTGGAGCAGTATGGCCCCCGAATATTTCTCACGAACCGCATCTCGTTCCTGATATCTTTGCGAAAATGGAAGAGGGAGGTCCTCACGTATCGATAGTTCAAGCTCAAGTGGATGGATACGGTGTTGAAATAGAAAGAACTTTTTTCCTAGGAACAGTTCCCGACAAGGCGAAGAAGCCTTTTGATACTATTTATAAAGCAAGGGAATTAGCTTATTCACTGGTTAAGCCCGGTAAAATCATGAGTGAAATCGATCGAGAGGTAAGAAAATTTCTTACGAAAGAAGGATACGGAGATTACATTCTACATCGAACCGGACATGGGCTCGGGATAACAGGACACGAGGCTCCTTATATTGCTGAAGGATATGACCGCCCTCTCAAAGCAAATATGTTAATTAGCATCGAACCAGGTATATACATTCCAGATATAGGAGGGTTTAGGCATTCGGATACTGTTTTAGTGGCTGACGATGGTTACATTAAATTGACAAGAGCCCCCGAAACCTTGGAAGAAGTTACCATATCATTATGAAGTAGAGATATTTATACATATTTTTATCTAGGTGATGTAAATATGAATTATAATCATTTACATAAGATATTTTCACAACCTCTAGATCACTCTAATCCAAATGGCGTTCAATTTGACCAGCATATTGACATTCTTGTTCCGCACGAAACTAAACATGACTCTCCCGTTTTTTTTCATTTGGGCAACGAACAAGCGTTAGATAAGGAGAAATTAGAGCTTTTATATAAGGCTTACGGAAAACGAGATGACATAATTTATATTCATGCAGAACACAGAGGTTATGGAGATAGCATAAGTTTTGACGAAGATCAATCAATCCCATCGTATGTTACAATAGATCAAGTTTTGGAAGACTATCATAAAATTATAAATCATCTTAAGAAAGAATACCCCGGGCCTTGGATCGGAGCTGGTTATAGTTATGGAGGTGGTTTAGTTATAAATTTTGGAGCAAAATATCCGAAAGCCCTATCGGTAATATTATGCTCGAGCGGCGTAATTGATTGGCCATTTATGATGGACGCGTACGATCGCCAAATGAGGGTAAATTTCGGTAAAGATCTATACGAAAGCATAGTTCACCACATTAAAAATTTAACTCCGCGAAATGTTTTTGACGAGAATTGGAAAGAAAGAGAATTTCTTATTGCGGTTTGTCATGGCATGGCGCAGAGAGAAGAACTTCAAAAAATCCTACCCGCTTTTTACAATTTCTCCTTACTGCAAACAAGCACATTTTTAGAGAAACTACACGATCTTGACGAGAAAGTCGGTGAGGGAGAAGGAGAAGGCTGGAATTACGCCCTTTCAAATTGTAAAAAAGATTTGACCAGAGAGGAGGCGTTGACTCATAAATATTCTTGGCGAACATGGCGATTTCAACAATATAACGAAACTGGCGTATTCGAGATCTCAGAAAAGCCGAACGGAATTTTTCCTCGCAAATACTCCAATTTTATTGAAGAAGGCATCGCTCAGTTCGGAGAAAAACCTAAATCCGCGATTAATGCCGAATGGAGTCCAAGAAAGATGATAAATCAATTAAAAATTCCGTTAATTTACGTGAATGGTGGTAAGGATCCTTGGAATGGACTTTGCTTAGAAAAAGGTCAAGAGATCAAAAATGGTCGATACTTCTATTTTTCAGAAGGCTACCACTGTCCTGAAAAGAGTAAATTGCGAAGGGGGAAGAATGTGATGGAAACGCTTATCAAGTTCTTAGAAAAATAATATATTATAAAAAATGATAAAAATTTTTAGTATGCTTTAAATTATTCAATTATTTCAGTAATATCGTCCAAATCCTTGCGTAAAGTGGGTTTTGGCACATTTCCCTTTATATATCCTAAGGGAAGTATCGTAAGGAGAAAATCGTCTTCTGTTAATCCGAGTAATTCTTTTGCTTTTTTTCTGTCCATGCTCCCAATCCAACAAGTTCCAATGTTTAAACTCCAGGCCATAAGCATAATGTTCATCGATGCCAGCGAAGTATCTTGCACATACCAATTCGGGTTTTCTTTTTTATCTCCGACGATTGCGATTGCTATAGGGGCTCTTTTCACAAAGGAACCGTAAATTGCTGTTTTAGCAATCTTCTTTAATTTTTCTTGATCTTTTATTACAATAAACTTCCAAGCTTGACGATTGGACGCACTTGGAGTCCATCGAGCGGCTTCTAAAATCATGTTTAGTTCGTCTCCACTAATCATTTCGCTTTCAAAACTTCTTATACTCCTTCTATGTTTTAGGAATTCCAATAATTTATCTGGTTCTATTATCATTTTGCGTTCACAATATTATTTTTACTTGTTTCTAAATTTTCATTCAATTTAAAATTAAATGTGATTTTTTATTAAATATTACAGCAATTAGGATAATTAACAATATAAATGACTTTTTTAGATCTGAAGAGAAGAATACAAGAAAAATTGGATTTTGTTATACTGAATTATACAATCAATTACAGGAAATAAATGGCCTTTTAACGATGAATAGAGAACCTAAATTTCCCCTAGAGCAGCTTAAAAAAGAAATGGAGAGATATTATTATTAATCTACATTATTCTGATAATAATCAGCCTCAAAATTCGGATATAACTTTTTCTTCCTCCCTTCCTTCTTAACTAAGACTAAACCTAAATCGATCAATTTTTCAATATGATACTGAACAGTCTTTCGATTCACCTTCTTTCGTTTTGTTATAAGGTTATTCCAAATACCTGGGTCCTCTTCAATTGATTGGAGAATTTCTAAAGTTAATTTACTTTTGCTTAGTTTTAAATCAATGTTGGAGATAGGATTTTTGTGGTAATAGGGAAAATACGCCACATAATTTGCAATTGCCTTCTTACCAATAATCTTATAAGTTTCTAAGATTTCCAAATGCCATACTAGATTTCCAGGAGCGAGATCGCTTTTTCTCATTAATTCGTTAAAATGAATTCCCGGCTCTTCTAATATTAAATCGATAATTGTATTTCTATTTTTATTTTCTAGAACTTCCTCCAGAGTTAATCTGTGAGCCCCTTTTTCTATTGGTATCGTTCTTTTTTTTAAAAATTGAATATATTCTTTTTTAGTAAGAATAATGACTAAAGAAATTAAAGCTAAAACTGAAATAAATGATCCCCAGATTAATATATAATTTAAAACGCTGACTTCGTAGAGAGTTATGTAATATTTCTTATTTACTTCTATATCTTCAATATCGCTTTCGAGATACACATCTGACCCATAGGTAACTTCTTTAGTTTCGACTAAATCCCAAGACCCTTCGTTTTCTTCGAAGAATGCTACGGAATATTTAATTAATGGATCGATTCCATAATTACTATCCTTAAGAAATTTAAATTCTAGTTCTTCTATTGAGGTATTTGATTCGATCATTATAAAAAATCTATAATTACTAGTAAGTTGTATTCCATCCTTTATAGGAGGCTTAGGGCTTTTGTCTACACTAAAGTCTCTAAAATCTCTTTCACCAGTTATTTCAACTGATATAGGTAAGGTAGTTTTAATATCTATAGAAGTTTGTCGATTTTTAATACTACTGTCTAATTCAATTTCGTAATCTGTTTTCACATTGGTCGAAAGAGAGAATCTTATATTGTTTGCAAAACGATAAGAAACAGAATCATCTGGTCCCAAACTACCATTTTTCCCAAAACCTTTTTCATTTTTTATATTTTTAGCAAATACTAATGGCATTGAGAAAAATAATTCAATAATTACTAAAAATAAGATTAAATTGTAAACAATGATTCTTTTTTTTTTATTACGCAATATCAAACTTTACCTATTCTATTCTTTACTATTCTACTTGTTCTTTATTCATTTTATGGAAATAAAAAAAATGTATTTATAATTTTTAATTATTATGATTTCTTCGTCGCAAATATAATACTACGAGGGCTCCGAGAACAATGGCTCCAACTATAGACGAAATCATTATAATCAAGGTGTAATCAATTTCAGGAACTAGAACAGTCCAAATTGAGAAATGATCGGTTTCACATTCTAAATACCCATTTTTAGAAGTGGTCTCAACAGGAACCCATTCCTCTTTTGCTTCATCGTAATATGCCCATGTGCCTCCTCTGTTCTCTTCTGTTTCTTTGATTCTTAACTTTGCCTCAACATCTTCTGTACTTTCTATCTCAGCAACAAATCCTTCTTGATACCTATAACGATATCTATTCCTTGCCTCGTAGGTATTTCCTTTCCTGAGGCCAATCATATGTTTTTCTTCTTTACAATTCATAGTGAGGTTAAATTCTCTTTCACTTTCTATTTCAATTTCGAAATCTTTGTCCCCTATTCCCTTCGCATCGCATTTAATGCTAACATTAGCCGGCACATCGGATTCTATGGTTACTTTTGTCTTTTCTCTAAACCTATACCTAATTCTTTCGTTTGACCTAATACGATCTTGAACTTTATCTCCGTGGTCGATGTTGACTTTTTCGTCGTCTTTAGCCGCTACTACTGGTGCTATGTTATAGAAAGATAACGCTGAAACGATCATTGTTAAAATTATAACACTAAATAATACTTTTTTCATAAATAAATCACCTTTGTAATGTTTGAAGAAATGATATTAATTTAGTATTTAAAGGATTAAGGAACACTTTTTTCCCTATTAGTGCATTTTTTTCCCTATTTTAAATAAGTTGATTTTAAATCTCTTTTCTTTTAAACGGAAAATAAGTTTAAATTTGTTTATTATAATTAGAATAATATGGCAGTTACATCCCTTACAACTTTAGAACTTTTACAAGGTGTTTTAACTCTTATATTTGTGGTTGTTTCCATAATATTAGGAGTAAGCATTATGTTAAAATATTTTAAATACCAAAATAGATCGTTTTTATTATTTGGAATCAGCTGGATTTGTTTAATTTCTCCCTATTGGCCCGATGCGATTACAATTTTAACAATTACCTTCTTTAATTCAGAGCTGCCCGAAATTTTATACTTTTTTCTAGCAATGGCGTTTGTACCAGTAGTCCACATCACTTGGATTATGGCAATGACAGATCTGATTTATAGAAATAAAAAAATGGTATTGATGGCTATATTTACTATTGAGGCTGTGTTATACGAAATCTTTTTTCTTTTCTTCCTGTTCACCAACAAAGCATCAATAGGCACTCGAGTAGCTACGTTTGATATAGATTGGTCGCTTTTTGTTATTATTTATCTTCTATTTTCGATAGTAGCATTTACTATTACGGGTTTAATGTTTGCTATCGAATCGCTTAGGTCTGAAAAGGACGATATTCGATTAAAAGGATACTTTCTATTGATAGCATTTCTCTCTTTCGCAATAGGAACATTTTTTGAATCAATATTAGTTCTAAATCCTCTTATTTTAGTGATAATTCGAATAATTGTCTTATTTGCAGCGTTCGAATTTTACATAGGTTTTACATTGCCCAGCATAATAAAAAAAGCGTTTTTAAAACAATAATAATATTAGAAGTTGAAAAGTTTAGCTCAAATACCTTTTATTTTTTCTCATCATAATAATATAGTCAAATAAATTCTTTCTTTTAACATTAGATTTATGTGCCAAATCAGACTTTTCTGTAAAGAATATTTCGAATTCACTTATTTGTTTTTCTCTTTATATTGAAAATCTTAATAAGAATTAGGTTGAATATTTTATAAAGTAGTAATAATTTTCTCACTCAATTAATTTTAATCGAATTTAATTATCAATGACGGCTAAGCAAGAAAATTTCTTCGAAGAGACAAGGACACTATCGGGAAAACAAATTCTCGTATTTAATTTGCCTAATCTTATGATACAAGCAAAATTCGCGTTTATTGGCAATATAATTATTCTTTTTTATATTAACATCATGGGACAAACCCCAATTATTATTGGAGTTATTCATAGCAGTATGCTTTTCTTTTCAGCGATTATGAGCGTACTTTTGGGGGCTCTTTCAGATAAAATATCAACAAGAGTGGGGAGAAAAAAGACAATTATGCTCATTTGTGGTCCAATTGTTTCGGTCGTTTTTATTCTTATTTGGATTCCTCCTACTCCTACTGGGCCGTATGGATCTCTAAATCTATATTTGATAGTATGGTATGTAATCATAATGATGATTTGGACTATCGCAAATTCAGGTTTTCAAGCGAGTTACTTATCTATGATTCCCGAGCTAAGTAGCGAAGAGGATAATAGGTTAAAAATTTCTGTTGCAAATATGCTTGCGATGATCGTAGGTTCTGGAATTGGAATTTTTTTACCCATCATTCTTGTAGGAAATGCTACGAAAAATTTTGATAGAGGGGAATCTGATTTATATTATCCAAATTCCTCAGTCGGAAGAGAAATTTTTACGAATATTTTTATCGTAAGCATTATATTTTCAGTGTTTTTTATCCTCGCCTTTATAATAATGATGGTCTTAATCAATGAACCCAATTTATCTGAAGAACACGAAAACATTTCCTCTATTAAGGATATTTTCAAGGATTTATTAAACACTCTTCAAGATAAGAATTATAGAAATTATATTTTATCGTTCTTATTCATGTTCATAGCATTCACTGCTTTTGCAAATCTTCTAATAAATTATTCCACCTTCGTCCTAAAACTTAGGGGGGAGGAATTCTTTTTCGTAGTAATCTTCATTGTAATCTCGTGTGCTTTTTCCTTTATCTTATGGGATTCGCTCTCAAAACGATTAGGACTTAAAAAATCAATGACTACTTGTTTAATCTTAGCCTTTATTGCTTTTTCGTCAAATCTTATATTAATTATACCCATGTCGCAACAACTTAAAATAATAATCGGCATTGCTCTGATTTCCTTTACATTTGCCACATTTGTAGGATCTTTAATATTTCCTATGGCAATTGTGTCAAATATAGTGGATATGGCGGCAAAAAGATTAAATAAAAATGTGAGTGGAGCGTATGTGGGTTTATATGCGATGATGGGTTCGTTATCTGCTGCCTTAGTTATGTTATTTATATCTTCCTTTCTTCAAATATTTGGTACTAACGCAAGTATTTCTTACATCTTAATTTTCTTTGTAAGTGCGATCCTTATAGCTTTATCAGGTTTAATCTTCAGAAAAGTAAAAGTATCTGATAATTAAATTTCAATGCTATACAAATCTTCGTGTATCTCGGTGGTTTTCAGTGTAAAGTGATGAAAATGAACGAAAAAAATGAAATGAAACATTCTTCGACAATTCACTGGTCTTATGGCCTTGGAGGGTTCTTAACTAATTTCATATTGGTAGCTATGGGTGTACGATTAATTTTCTATTACGAGAATGTCTTATTGCTGGACATTGTTTTGATTGGACTCGCCCTAACGATTTTAGGCTTCTGGAACATGGTAAACGATCCTCTAATGGGCTATTTATCAGATAAAGACTACGCATTCACCAAACGATGGGGTCGAAGATTTCCATGGTTTCTTGTATCTTCGATTCTATGTTGTCTTTTTTATTTTCTAATATTTGCTGTTCCATTCACAACTTCTCTTGGTATGTTTTTATGGCTCGTTATTACTTCTTGTATATTCGAATTATTATACTCTACTTGGAACACTAATTATATCGCTCTTTTCCCCGAAAAATTTCGGTCGGAGAAGGAAAGAACTAAAGTTGCGGGAATTAATACTATTACAGGTCAATTTGGAGTCGCTTTAGGTATTGTGCTTCCTCCCTTAATTATTATATCTGATCAAATTGATACCTATATTAAAGCAGCGATAATTGTTGCGATTTTAAGCCTTATTGTTGCCATAATGATGATTCCCGGTATGCTAGAGAAGAAAAACCTCAGACCATCTTTACAAATTTCTAAGGATAAGAACGGTCCTTCTTTTTTTGAAAGTTTAAAATATATCTTTAAACAGAAAAATTTGTCATTATATCTTTACGCTTACTTGGCTCATCAAGTTCTCACTTTTATGATGCTTGCGTCTTTTCCATATTGGACGGTATATATCATTCAATCCAACGATCCCACAATAATCGAAATCATTTTAGCTGGGCTATTTTTAATCGGGGGATTATTATCTGTTCCATTTTGGATTAAAATTGGTCGTAAATTAGGAAATAGGAAGGGTTTTATTTATGGAATGCTCTCAACTTCGTTATTTTTTATACCTCTATTGTTTGTCTCAAATCCATTATTAACATCAATATCAATATTCTTACTAGGAATTGGCATAGGATCAATTTGGACACTTCTATATCCTGCTTTTTCAGACGTAGTTGACGAAAATATTTTATTGACAAATAAACGTCAAGAAGGAATTTATAATGGAATACGTATGCTCATCGGGCGTTTTGGAATGGTAATTAATGCTATTGCTTTCGCTTTAGTTCATAGTTTTACTAACTATAGACCCAACGCAGCGAGTCAATCAGCTACAGCTTTATTAGGAATAAGAATATTGATGGCATTCATTCCAATGATGTTTTACCTTTCTGCGGGGATCTTAATGCTATTATTCTACGATCTAACTCCCGATAAAGTAGCTCGCAACCAAGCGTTATTAAAAGAAAGAGGATTGTGAGAGATAATATAATTTTGAATCAAAATCGCTTATTTCTATGATTATCTTAAAGTTTTTACTAAATCATAATTTAATGCAATTAATCCATTATGAATACTATAATTAAAAACGGGACAATAATAGATGGTACCGGCTCTGAAAGATACAAGGCTGATCTTTTAATTTCTGATCATGTCATTAGTAAAATTGGAAGCAATCTTAATTTTTCAGAGATTGAGCTGGTGGACGCATCGGAAATGTTAGTGTCTCCAGGATTTATAGATATGCATTCACACGCAGATTTAAAAATTCTAGAGTTAAATAAAGCAGAAGCATACCTTAGACAAGGAGTTACTACAATAGTGGGCGGCATGTGCGGATTAGGTCTTGCTCCAGCAAACGATTTTGTTAGAAAATATTACACTACATTGGTAAAATCGATAATTGGTTCCTCAGAATTTACATTATTCGATACTCTAGACGAATTTATTCGAGAGATCGAAAAGAAAGGGATATCTCCGAATCTTGCGCTCTTTATTCCCCATGGAAATGTAAGAATGTCAGTAATGGGTATGGATGACCGAGCTCCTTCAGTAAAGCAACTAGATGCTATGAAGGACATGATAAGAGATGGCATGGAAGCAGGAGCTTTTGGAATGTCCACAGGACTTATCTACCCCCCAGGAAATTTATCTAAAACTGAAGAGCTAATAGAACTATCGAAAATTGTTTCTGAATATGATGGTATATACGATTCTCATATGCGAAACGAAGCTCTTGATGTTATTAAGATAGGTATGGGTGAATTAGTTAAGATTTCCAAAAACTCCAATGTTCAAGCACAAATCTCCCATTGGAAAACGGGTATTAATTCTATGTGGGATTTAACTAAGGATATGATAAATTATGCGAAAGAAGCTAGAAACGGTGGGCTGAAGATCTACGCTGATGTTTATCCTTACGAGGAAAGTTCTACAAGTTTGGTTGGAATTTTATTAGAATCTTGGGTCTATAAAGACTTTAGAGGAAATTTATCCAAAGATAAAACAAGAAAAAGAATCCTAGAAGAGATAGTAAAAAATCTTTCGTCGGTCTACTTTTCTAAAGTATCATCTGAAATTACTTCTGAAGATGTAGCAAAATTGATATTTGCCTATTTAAAACGAAAAATTCGAATTATTTCCGTTCTACATAACCATAATATAGAAGGCTTAAAACTTGGAAAAGCCTTGAAAATATTATATCCCAATGTTTCCTTTCCTGACGCTCTCTTAAATTTTATGAGAGATGAGGAGGGGTCTATAATGATTTCAATTAAACAAATGCACGAAAGAAAAGGTATTTTACCTCTTTTAAAGCAAGATTTCGTCTGCATTGGTTCAGATGGATTTTTGGTTAAGGAACTCAATACCCATCCTCGTTCTTACGGAACTTTTCCGAGGATTCTTTGTCGATATGTGCGTGAGAAAAAAATGTTCAGTTTTGAGGAGGCTATTCGCAAAATGACATCACTTCCTGCAAAAATATTGGGACTTAAAAGCCGAGGTAAAATCCAAGAAGGCTATTTTGCAGACCTGGTTATTTTTGACCCGAATTATATTGAAGACATGGCAACTTACGCAAACGGTCGTCAATTTCCAAGAGGTATTAAGCATGTATTTGTCAATGGGAAAATAACTGTTAAAGATTCAAAACATTGAGATATCTTTAAGGGAAGAATTCTAAAAAAGAATTGATCAAAAAGTAACAAAAGCAAGTTGATGAAAAAAACAATAACAAAAGCAACAAAAGATTTTATATTATTAATTCTATTATGAAAATATTATTAAATATCAAGGAAATTTTATTAAATATCTAAAATTCGTTTGATATTTATTTTATTTAAAAAATATTAAGTTTTCAGAACCAAATTTACATGAATCAATCGTGATTGAACATGAGTTTAAAAGAATTTACAAAGGAAATATTCACTAGATACGGATTAACTGAAGAAGAAATAAAAGTATATTTAATTTACCTGCGCGTACCCAGAGCCACACTTTCAGAAGTCTACATGCATTTAGAAGGGGAAGACGAGGAAGAAGAAGTTGATTATGATAAAATAGTCGAAATTACAGATAAGTTAGTGCAAAATGGATTTCTGAAGAAAATTGAGGGAATTGTTGATCGATACATACCCCTTGAACCTTTTTTTGAATTATTTACCAACGAATCAGAATTATTTCGAAACGAAATTGCACAAATAAAAGATAATATTCTGGCGGATCAATCAAGCCGATTTGAAAAACTCGAAAGCATTCAAAACGAGAGCATTGACAATGTATACAATCCAGTTGGTGCTCAAGTAAAGGCCTTCTTTGATGATAGCGACGCAAAAGATACGCAGAAAAAAGATATGATTGATAAAGCTACTAATCGATTTACAGAAACCTCTAAGACCTTAGAAAAACAACTTCATAATACCATTGAAGAAGATTATACTCGTTTACAAGATGATGTGAATCGAATTGATAAAGAATCTGCCAGCGTATGGGATAAAAATTCTCAGAAATTTACAGCAGATAACAATAATTTGAACCAAGAACTAACTTCATTTACAAAAACAGAAACCTCTAAACTCACGGACTTAGTAAAATCAGAAAACGATAAACTTATCGAACTAACAAAAACCCAAGTCGATGCTTCAAAAGCTCAAGAAGGCAATATTCACGGTATTATTA
>WJKD01000576.1 GCA_014729315.1 Promethearchaeota archaeon
ATCTTTGATCTGATCGCCTCTTATCTTGCCGGTAAACATTTCTTTTGCCATGATCTCCGCATTCTCTCTGGAAATCCCAAAGGTGTATTTAATGTCCGTATTACTCATTACCGCGTCAAAAACATTGGGATAATCTTCCCGTAACTGAAACAATCGCTGATGCGCCAATATCAGCCGAACCTTGTATTTGCGGCAGGAATCCAGCGCATAGGCAAAATCATTGCATACCAGCTCGCCGAATTCATCCACCACCACAAAGAAAGGACGCCTTTTGCTTTCGGGAATATTGCTCCTCGATGTGGCTGCTTCCACGATCATATCGATCAGCATCACGCCCAGCATATTTTTAATATCATGGCTGAATTTCCGGGGCGATAAATTCACCAATACAATTTTTCCCTCGTCCATTGCCTGGCGAAAATTCACAGTCGATTTTGACTGTCCCACAATCCGTCTGACGCGTTCGTGCCCGATAAACTTGGTAATACGATTTAACACGCTTTCCAGCATGTTCACTTTTTCTCGTTGGGAAAATCTCTCAAAATTCAGCCATTCTTTTTGATACACATCGTCTTTTAACTGACTTAATATTTTGCTTCGGGCAACCGAATTTTCGAAATTCAGAAAATCCCTGGTTTCCACCAGGGTATATTGATTTTCCACTAACGGATAAAGCGTTGCCCGTCCCCAGCGCTCAAATCGCGGCTTGCTGCCTTCGTCCAATTCACCAAAGACCTTCATAAATGCCCGCAATACCAGTCCGACCAGATCGTGAATACCTTTTTCAGCGCCCTCGATGCGCTCCAAATAATTCAATCCCACAATCCACTCGTCCTCATTGGGATCGATTAACACCGTTTTATGCTCCAACCGGTGGCGGGTAATATGGCGGACCATTTCATCATACAGATCCCCATGGGGATCGATTAAACACACGCCGTGTTTTAAGCGGACCAGCTCCTTGAAAATATGCTCTAAAAACTTGGTTTTTCCCTTGCCGGTGCCACCTAAAATATGCCAGTGGCTGTGATATTCCTCCGGCGTCAAATAGATCGGCTGACGATTAAACGCATTATGCGCCAGCAATAAATTGGCTGAAGACTTACCCTCATAAAAGGGTTTGAACTTGTTTTTATAGATCACGATTACATTCCCCTGTCTGTCAAAATGCCTTCCTCACGCGCGATCCGGTCAAACTCATCAATCATTTGATTGACTTCGGCTTCCTTAAGTCCCTGCGACGAAAAATACTTTTTTAAATTGGATTCGCACTGCTGCTTGGCTTTTAATATTTCCGTTATCCCCTGTAGCGCGCCAACCTTCTCATTGACATCCCGAACAATCGAGCTTTCCGGCTGCGGCGGATTATTCAGTTCATCCAATTGATTTTCTGCTTTGGCTAATCGCAATTGGGCTTTTGCAATTTCTTCTTTGCGCCGGATAGCAGCCAGCTCTTGATCGTCGTCCATTTGGCTTGAAAGACTCTGACGTTTTTTTTCCAATTCAAGCTGTTTTATTTCCAGCTCCAAATTTCTGACGTCCTTTTCCCGGCGTAAAATCTCGATGTCCTTGTCCACCATTTTCAGCTTTTCCACTTCTGTTTTCCACTCTCTCATCGCCTGCCACACGCTTGCCTCTGCCTTTACTAACTCGAAAAAAGCCTCAATGCGCTTCCGGTAAAACCGGTAATACAGTTTTGATTTAATTCTTCTCTGATACGGAACTATGGAATAACCTTTGGCACTCAACCTTACCAGGTCTTTCTGGATCTGTCGTTCATTATAATGTGCCGGGGGCTGAACATTCTGATCGAAAACTTCCATTTTGATCTCCTTATTTAATCATAAGCCGCTAATGCTTCGCGGATTCTTGCTTCTCTAAGCTTTCTTAATCCTGCAATTTCTGCATATATCAGGCGACTGATGCCATCTAATTGCTTTTTCATGATCTGTGATTCAATTTCATGAGGCAATCTGCCGGAATAAGCTGTCATTTTGCTACTGATCGAATCAATGGTTGCCTGATCGATCTTGCCTCGCCCGATCACCCGCCGGATCACTCTTTTTGACGGGTGCTGGATCATCAGCAATAGGAATAATTCAAATAAATTGATGAAAATAAAATAAAAGGGGTAAATAAATAAGATGCCAAATAGAACATAGGTCACATAAATTTTGTTTATCAAATACACTATCGCAAGCAAAAAGCCATAAACAACTCCCAACAAAATCAAGACAATAATTGTCAATATAGCCACGATAATGTATAAAACAAGCTTAACCACCATTTGACCTAACGAATCGCTTTGCTTTGTCAGTTCTTTTTTTAAAATATCGCGATCCAGTTTATCGCCTACAAACGAGGTGAAGTCCATTAAAAATTCATCGATGTGTAGTTGATTACATAACCCAAATAAAGCGCCTAACATGAGAAAGATCCAAAAGAATACTTTGCGGTAGGTTTCCATTTGAATTCCTTTTCTCTGTTTTGATATTATGAGAGGTGCAGTTCTTGCGTGAGCTCCAATTTCAGGGTTTGAATATGAGTTGTCGTATTTCCGAAAATATTTTAACGATTACCTCTGGTACTTCAAATTCAGGCAAAGTATAACTATCCAGATGTATTAAGCTCGTCACCCATAGAAACACCACGCAGGTAATAATTCCGGAAATGATTATTGCAATCAAAATTTTAAAATAGTAAGTCATTTTATTGTGCTCCAAAAAGATCGGGTAAACTGCCTAACAGGCTGGTTAAAATTATAATAATAATAACAAGCACGGCAATAATGAGTACGAATGAAAAAATACCTTTTACTAAATCTTTAAACCAATCGGGAAAATATGCTTTCATTTATTCCTCACGTTAATGTTATTTTTTACTGTATTGGTCGATTAATTTTTTGAATTCGGGGTCACCTTTTAAAAAGGCAAAGTTAGTATCGTTTTTTATATCTTCAATTGAAATTTGGTCCAAAATGCCGTATTCAAAGGCTTTTTGTAATGATTCAATAAACTCACGTTTTTTGTTTAATTGTGCATATGTAATTGACTTATTATAAAATATAATTGGATTTTGATTATCTAATTTAGTTGCTTTGTTATGTTCTATAGTAGATCGTTTATATTCCCCTCCCCTATTAACATAAGCACTTACAGTTAGAGAATCTACCATGATAGCCTTAGTATAATCTTCTATAGCCTGATCATATTCCCCTAATAAATTTAAATCCGCCCCTCTGTTAATATAAGCACTCACATTTAGAGAATCCATCTCGATAGCCTCGGTATAATCTTCTATAGCCCGATTATATTCTTCTGAATTGTTATAATCAACTCCCCTGTTAATGCAAGTTGGTATCTGAAAGAGATCTATTTCAGGGGCTTTGAGATTATAATCGATGGAGTTATAATAATTACTCACAGCTAAATAAAAATACAATTCCGCTAAAGAACTATCATTTAGAACGGTTTTGAAACTTACCGCTTTCTTAAAATAATCAATTGCCCGATGGTAATTCTCATTGCGATAATAATATTGAGCTATTAAGAAAATCACGATGTAATTTACATCATCCAATAGTTTCCCCTGATAAATCTGTTCACATGTCGCTTTTTGAATACCTGTACTACCTACTCGCTCTTTAAAATTAAAAGTAGTATCCGCAATTGTATAATTCACACATATCCGTGACGTATCCGGATAACAACGCTCCAAATGTGTTCCCCAAACAACTATATCAGCATGATACTTCTTCGCAATTTCTCTACTTTCTGTATGGCTTGCCGGGCAAAAACCTTCAGGCTCATATCGAGCTTCAAAATTGGCTAATGACTCGTCCACTATTTGGTTTTTTAAACTCCAATAAACCGACTTTGCAATATCTTCTTCTTTAGCAGTGCAATCTTCTAAGGGGTCAAAAGGCAGGATTAAAACACTAACAGCATTTTCGTCCATCGGAATAATTTTCTTATCAGGATCACATTTCCAATCTTTGACAATTAACGATCCGATTATTGTTCCGAATATCACAAAAATACCTGTAACTATAGCAGATTGTACAGTTGCTTTTTTATACCACGGAAGTTTCATCACTACTCCTTTTTTGATGAAACTGATAATTAGTTCAAATTAAATACTTCAAACTAAATTATAAAAATTCTAATTGGGGGGGGGCAAGATATTGTCGGTGGTCAAATTTAGTAAAAATCAGTCTGCCTAAAGACTTTTAATTTCTAATCAATCTCTTTAGCAGGCTGATTTTTTAGTCCCGATATTCCTTCAAAATTTTATCGGGACGTCTAAATTTGAGGCAGCCGACTCAGCCCGTTTTAGTCTGCCCACACATTAATGCCTAATAATGAAG
>WJKD01000577.1 GCA_014729315.1 Promethearchaeota archaeon
ATTGATGGATGGGCAATTTTTCTAAAAGAAAAAACTATGTATCCTCGTAAACTCGTCATTTTTAAATCTTATGAGACAAGATTATTTAATGTAAAAAGTTTCGAAATTAATTTTAACGCAGAGATGGAAGAAGAATTGAATCTTCTTTATGCTGCCAAAAATATTAAGGGACAAGATTTGTTATTAAAAGAATTGAATGAAATAATTTATGGTAAAGATCTGATAAAACAAACTGCCGAAAAATTGAGAAATTACCATTAATTTTGGAAAATTAAAATTCTGGTTTATAGATTTTTCTAAATTGTTCTTTTTGTTTTTCATTATATTTTTTTTCTAAAAATTTCAAGACTGTGTGATGTGGCATACCATTTATTAACATACTCACTGCTTTCCTCGCGATTTGTAGATTTTCGTAGTCAGCAATTATAGAAACAGTTTTTCCATACACAGATAAATAACATTCGGCGTATCTTTCAATTGCTTTGCGCATCTCACCGTCTCTTCCAATGATCCTCCCTTTGATTCTTTTTATTCGTTTTTGAGACTTTCCTAAAATCGATAGAAGATTAAATATCTCGAGCTCGTAATTATCTTCAATAAGTTTTAATGATTTTACTGGATTAAAACCACGATTAATTCCTTTCACTATTTTTTGAGCAACATAAAGGTTTAATTGATTAAAATTTTCATGAGTCTCTTCTGGAGAGATTTCAATATCCCCACTCTTGCTGTCTATGTCAAGCTTTACACCTAAAATATTTTCAATTTTTTCTTTAGTTTCGCCGCCCTTGCCAATTAATACAGCTATTCTATTTTTTGAAACTTTCATTGTTTTCTCAATTTTTAATTCTGTTCTAATTTTAAATAAGTATAGATCTCTAATGAGATTTTAAGATTCTCTATTTAAAGTTTTAATCTAAATTTATCACATTATAATAAAATTGTTCTGGATCTAGTGTTATATCAATATTCTTCTTCCCAAAAAAATTGAATACATTTTTTATATCTCTTGCTAAATATACTTCCGCTTTAGGATGTTCTATGCTTACTGCTTGAGAAATGTCTATTACGACTGGTTTTTGATTATGATATAGAATATTAAACTCAGATAAGTCACCATGGACTAATTTCGCTTTTTGATATAAAACTTTAATAAAATTTTTGATTTCTTCGAATACATATTCAAGGTTTCCAATTTTTTTGATATCTTTTAACCGAGGAGCAGGAGTTACTCCGAACCCAATATATTCCATTATTAAAATATTATCCTTAATATTTAGAGGTTGGGGAACTCTTAGACCCGCCTTATAAGCTCTCTTCAGATTTTTATATTCTTTACTTGCCCATAAATTTATGATTTTTGAGATATTATGAGGGACTTTTTTAAATCGAGGATCTCCCGAAATGTAGTTTCTCATCCATCGTGAAGTATTACGATCGATTTTATATATCTTTATCGCAACCTCCTTATCCGTCTGGCCATATGCTAAATAAACATTAGCCTCTTTCCCAGCCGAAATTATTCCCTCAATCTTTTTGAGCGTGCCATAAGTAAGTAATTTATTTATTTGGAAAGCTGTTCTCTCGTCTAAAACTGAATCAACAGCAGCCCTCTTTTTTGTCTGATCAATTCTTTTTCTTCTCTTTGTATCAATCTTCTCTTTTTGGAGATCATCTAACTCGTAATTAAGCCTATTGACCATTCTATCCTCTAAATGATTGTCAATCTCATCATCTATGATTTTTTCATCCTCTAATTCTCTATTTTTCATGCTATTCCCCTGTCTCGTTTAAAAAAGTGATTCTCTCGTTAGTAAAAAACTTGAATGGTTTAATTTCTTTACTACCCTCAGAAGTTCTTAAGATAACTTTATTGTGCGTAATTTTGTCAACTTTATACTTTTTATTATTAATCAAAATTAAATCGTTTTTACTTATTGGTAAGAATTTAATGAGTGTCTTGAGTCTATAAACATTTTTACCCCTCTGTATATCTCTCCCCATTAATTTCTTTGATCTTTTTAGTATAAAATGATACCTTTTTCTTAAATATGTTATAATATGATTCATTAATTCGTTAGTACTAAGATAAAAATCTAATCCATATTTTTTATCTACAATTTTTGAAATGTATTGCTTATTATCATTTTCAAATTGTTCCTCAACATAAAATTGAACATCGTCGACTATTTTTTCTAATTGGTGAAAAGAAGTGTCATCTTTCACTCTAAGTTGGAGAATTGATGTAAAATAATTGCCTCCCCTTAGATTTAGACAATTTTGACATAATTCATAATTTAAATTAATCTTTATAGCTTGATTGTGTTTAATTTTCTCATCTTTATTCAAAAAACCTTCTACATCTACAACCACACTTCTTACTAAATTTCTAGAGTTATATTCCTTAGATTCCTCGTTCATCTTCATTAAGAATCTAATCTCCCGTTTGTGCTTGATATTTTTTAGAGAATAATGATCAATTGCATCGAATACTAACGATTTTAAATTCGGAGATTCTGGTCTATTCCATTGGTCTTTTTTGGCATAGGATCCACAATCTAAGCAAATTTTCAAACTCAGATCACTTGGTAGAAAAAATAAGGGATTTTCCTTTAAATAACACTCCAAACACATTGCATAATGCGGAGCAGAGTCGTCAATATCCTTTCCGCAAATAGCGCAAAATCTATTTGGTGCCATTAAAACATCATCTTTAATGCCATGGGAATTCCATTAATCGAACGAACTCCTTCTTCTGGTAATATCTCAAGTTCGATTGCGTTACTGATTATGTTTTTGCCAACTATGTTAAAATGAGACGCTTCTTTCAATATTTTTAAAGCATTTTCAATTGGAATTAATTTAGTTCCAAAAAATCTCTCGGAAATCTCAATTTTAAGATTTCCTTCTTTGAAAACCTTATTTATTAGCGATTCGTCGCATACAGCGACCGTTTCAATTTCATTTCTGCTGTGAATTTTAAGGTAAACCCTCATTTTAAATAAAAATTATCTATATTTTCGATTGATTAAATTATTCCTTGATTTCTTTTCGCGCACCGCATGCGGTGCATTTGAGAAATAGTTTTTTACCTTCCTTTTGTATTT
The DNA here is from genome assembly GCA_014729315.1 of Promethearchaeota archaeon. The sequence goes on from WJKD01000577.1 coordinate 3,108, forward strand.
CAGTGTCAGGTTTATTGCAAACATTGCATAATACATATGTTTTTGTGTAATCTTCAATCAATTTATTCAATACTTTCTTTTTGTAAATCCCCTTAAGAAATAATTGTTGGCCACGCATTTCTCCCATCGTACCTGCTTTTTTTAGAAAGATTCCGATAAAATGACGAGCGTCTCTATTTAGAGCACTTATAATCTTATTGAAATTCGTGATAAAAGTATTTTTTGATTCTATTCTCGTTTCAACTGTTGGTATTTCGAATCTTGAAGTCTGCTTCGCGTTATCAGGAATCTTTTCGTAAGCTTTATCTAGTAAATCGTCATAATTGTAGATATCCATTATATACACCTTCGATTAATTACTCTTATGTTCAATAATTTTTTATTTGAAATATATTTTTCTCTTTTAGGGAGTAAAATTAGCAATTTAGTAATAAGTTTGATAGATGTTTTTATCACTTTGATAAATTCTGCTCTCTATCTCCAAGTCTCTTATCAAATGTTTTACTTTTTCTTCAGAAAATTTCACTTTGCTAAGTAAATCATCGAAAGAAATGCCCTTTCCCTCCAATGTATGTTCTTCAATAATTTTGTAGATTTTCTCCTTAGGCGTGTTTTTCTCTTCCTTTTCATCTTCACTAAAAAGCTCATCAATATTGAAATCGTCTGGAATTTCATCTAAATCAAGATTATCTTCTGAAGTTTCTGGGATCTCCTCAGTCTCTCCAAATTTAATTTTCTTTATTATTTCAGCGTCGTTTAAGAGAAGATAATTAGGATTATCTATCTTTTTAACGATTTCAGCGTTAACCGAACGGAATCCTTTCCAAAGATTTATTAATCCTACGACCTTAACGAGATCTCCTCGATTAATGTGCTCAAAGTCTTCTGGATTTGCTTCCCATATATTTAATCTAATCATCCCTGTTCCATCGTCAAAATCAAACTCTAATCTAACTTTTGTGCCATCTGGATCTTCTAAGAAATCATTTTCGTTTTCTAATTGAGTACTTAGGATTTCTCTTTTGTCGATTATGGTACCAACAAGTCTTGTTCTTCTTATTTCCCCAAAAATAGTGTAAAGTAAGTTTTGGTTTTCAACGGGCTTTCCATCCAGCAGATTTCGAATCCAACAGCGAACGGCAGGAGATCTTTTATACGCAACTGTTTCGTTCATATAAATCAAAATAATATTGTTTCGTTTTTTAAGACTGCTTAAGTCGTTATCTAATATAGAAATACCTATTAATAGAGAAATAGTTTTCGAATATTTATAAGCCATTTTAACATTTATGAAACTTCTTAAGAAAAGAAGTGGTAGCGGAGGTTCGATTTGAACGAACGATCTCAGGGTTATGAGCCCTGCGGCATATACCAGGCTAGCCCACTCCGCTAACTTTATGATTTTCCACCAAATAATCTGGCGGGCATTAGAAATATTTAACTACAATGAAACTTAGCTCCTTATTCCTTTTAGGGCTAGGTTACTATATATCATAATAAATCTCCAATCTTTTAATGTTTTACCATTTTTAAAAAATGGAGTTATTAAGATTTGAGGAATAATATTTTAATGATTGGATGAAATTTACTTTTATTAGAACTATAGGCTCATGCAAAATTGAACTCTAACAAAAATTCGTATAACAAAATTAGGCTAAATAAGTTTTCTATAATGTAATTAAAACCAATAACCTTAATTTTTATTTTTAATTAGAATTTGTAGCTACAAATAAAATACAAAAACATTATATATAAATGAGTTTCCTCGGAATAATCATAGACTTTTTACTAAATCCTTGGTTTTTACTTTCTGCATTATTTTGGGGGATAATTGCAATTTCTGTATATTTACTAAGAAATCGTAAGGAGAGTGTTTATGTATTTTTTCCAATAATTGCTTTATTAAAAACTAAAAAATTAAACCGCATTATTAAAAAAGTAGCTCTTAAGATTCCGAAATTTTGGAGGGTTTTTTGGACAATAGGGATATTTATCTCGTTTACCTTTACAGTTTTTGCGTTTTTTTTCTTTTTTATCAATTTAATAAACCTGATATTCCAACCACGAATAGAAAATGCCGTTACACCACTTATTCCAGGCGTCACCATTGGACTGCCGTTGTTTGCTTATTTAATTTTACCCTTATTATTTATAATGACGACCCACGAATTTGCTCACGGTGTGGCTGCTAATACTGATGGAGTAGAGGTTAAGTCTACGGGTATTCTAGGTGCTGGACTATTTTACATAATCGGCATGGGTGCTTTTGTAGAAGTTGACGAAAGAGAAATGAATTCGCCAAAGTATCATAGAAATACGAGATTAAGAATAGCCTCTGCTGGTACTTTTGTAAACGCATTAACTGCTGGATTTGCATTTTTATTACTTATTAATTTTTCTTTGATGATTTCACCACTTTACGGAGCACAAGTTCTTCAAGTTGATACCGTTTTAACTGATGAAGAGGGGGGGTATAACGAAGGTAATTTAAAAAGTGGAGATGTTATTCGTGCCTTGAAAAAAAAAGGGAGTAACGATAATTTTATATACTTCAATGGGGATAAAGGATTGAGTTTAAATGCTTTGCTGGATAACGATACGAATAAAATTGATTGCTCGGTAGGCGATGAACTGACGTTAAAGGTTTACAATCCTAATTCTGATTCGTATTCTGAGAAGGATATAATTTTAGGTCCACGTTATAAAATAGGAATTGCTTATGAATATGTCTCTAATACCGAATTAAAAATCACCCGCGTTTATTCAAAAGAGGAGGATGGGAATAATTATAATACAGATTTAGAGGCAGATACAATTATCACAAAAATAAATGGAACTTATATAGATGTTGAGAACGGAGATACATTAGAAAAACTTTTAACTAATTTTAATTTGACGCAAATCAAATTAGTCTCTTCCTCGGGAAAGAGTTTTTACTTAGACGCGGACGTGGATGGTGTGTTAATAGGTATACTTACTACTCTTTACTGGATGCCAAAAAACGATGTTGCAAAATTTTTAACTGGGAATCTTCCTGATTTTTTTCTAAGAGAAATTTTATGGCTCTGGATTATTGCCTTTAGTATTACTATATTTAACATGTTGCCTTTACCTATTTTTGACGGATTCCGAGTAGTTAAAGAATTAGTCAATTGGGGCGTAGGGGAGAATTATAGTCAAAAAAGACGTAAAAAAGAGAGATTCAAATTTGAAAAAGATAAGAAATCCTATGGACTTTCAGAATACAGGGTTGAAGGAGTAGATGAGGTCAAATTATATTTAAAACAGAAAAACGAATTTGGGAACGACTATATTGAGCAGAGTGAGATTTTATTAGCTGAGAATAACTATAAACTCGAAGATAAAATAGGAGACGGCTACAAATCAACCTTAACTTTGAATTTATCTAAAAACGCTAATATTGAAGAAAATTCGATAATTGAAGTCTCCTACGAATATTTATACGATGAGAAAAAGAAAACTAAGAGAACTATTCTTTACGCAATAACACTATTTACCTTGTTTATTGTGGCGGCAAATTTCATTTTGTCTTTTATTCAACTGGGAGTTGTGACTTTTTGGTTATAAACGATCTAAAATAAAAATTTAGTGATACTTATTAAGAATTCAGACTTGCCTTTCGTAAATAAAAGTTGTACTTATTGCAATAGTCAAAATTCTTTTTCTCGAAGATATTCAGGTGAATATTTATGCGAAAGCTGTTTTGTCAAAAACATAGAAACAAATATTTATAAAACAATTTCAAAATACCAAATGCTTCATCCACATGATAAAATAGTTGTCGCCCTTTCTGGGGGAAAGGATTCTATTTCTTTACTTCATAATTTGATACAAATTCAGCAGAAGAAATTTTCTTCCAAACCAATAATCGCATTGTCAATTGACGAGGGAATTGAAGATTATCGAAAAAAGAGCATAGGGATCGCAAAAAAATATTGTAAGGCTCATGACATTCACCATGTTATCATAACATTTAAAGAAAAACTTAATTATTCTTTAGACGAAATCGTCGCTAAATTCAAGGAAAACGGTATTTATAAAAACGCGTGTAATTATTGTGCTCTGGTTCGTCGGAGACTCTTAAATCAAGGAGCGCTAGATTTGGATGCTGATGTATTAGCTTTAGGACATAATCTTACTGACTATGCAGAAACATTTCTAATGAATATCCTATACAAACGATTAAGTCTTATTTCTAATAGATTTCTTTTTAAAAGAAGATCCGCTCAAGTTGACGATTTTTATGTTAAAAAAATTACTCCTTTAATGCGAATTCCTGAAAATGAGATCTCGGTTTATGTGAAGCTAAAAAACCTTGACTATCTTGATTCTCACTGTCCTTATAGAAAAAGCGATCCAATTGTAAGAAAAAAGGTCCTTAATTTTATTGCGGCGTTAAAAAATTCAAGTCCAGAAATAGAATTTAATATTTTTAATTCGTATTTAAAAATTTCAGAGTTATTATATTATAATGAAGAAAAACAAGAATATACTCGCTGTGAAAAGTGTGGATACCCTACTTCTCGTCATAACCTATGTAGTTTCTGTAATCTTGTAGAAACACTCAATAAATAGACACTCTAATTGTTATCTTGAATAAGAAATTCTCCCATTTCTTTTAATTTTTCGTATTCTCTTATTTCTTCCTTAAATAAGGGAACCTCAATCAAGATTTTATGCAGTTTCTCACCAAATATTTCTCGAATTTTTTGCAGATTTTTCTGTTGCATTTCTCGACGAGATTTGCAAAAATCACATAATTCTTTTGTATCTTGATATAACTGATTTACTACAATATTGGATACCGGTATATTATATTTAACTAGTTCGTTGAGTAATCTTCCCGTTTCTGCAATCGCCATCTCTTCAGGGATCATTACGATGACGAATGAATTTTTGGTTGGATTACTCAAATCGTCTCGAGCGTTAATAATTGAATTGTTTAACCGCTCCATGACTTCTAGAGAATTATCCTCTTCCTTATCCTCTCCTCGAGAAAAAAATTTTTTAAAGGCCCCAAAGAATCTTCCAATTTTAAGTCTTAGTTTCAATAATTTACCAATCCATCCAGACAATGTTTCTGGAAGACTTAAAAATCGTAAGGTGTGTCCAGTTGGAGCAGTATCAAATATTATTAAATCGTAATCGTGATCGGTTTCGATAAATTCTAATACTTTACCAAACGCAAGAGCTTCGTCAATTCCAGGTGGATTCATTGATGTAAAATCTTGTATTTCTTCTAAACCTAAACCTTCCACCATATCCCCCATTCCCATGTTTTCCATAGGGTTCATTTGAGTCAATCCTTTGAATTCTGACATGTTTGCCTTAGGATTTATTTCAAGAGCAGTTAAATTCTTTACGCCTTCAACTGGAGTAGGGATACCTGGAGCAAATTCCATGCCTAAGCAATCTCCTAACGAATGAGCGGGATCAGTGCTTATTATTAGCGTATTTCTACCTTGTTCAGCTGCCCAAATAGCTGCACTAGAGGCGGATGAGGTTTTGCCAACACCCCCCTTCCCGCCAAACATAATCATTTTTAAATTTAACAAAAGTTCTTTTAATTCCATTATTATTCTCACATCTTTTAGTTTTCCTTCTTAAAATATATTTTTAAAGTCTGTTAATTATTTCTAAATCGCTATTTTTAGTACGATAACTTATATCGAAGTATTGCTACTATACCACCAAAAGTACTAAATAGGGTTTCTCCCTCCTCTGTTTCTGTCGATAATATCTCAATTTCCGCTCCTGTACTTTCTGCCATCTCTCCAAGAGCTTCAATAATCGAAACCCTTTCTGCGATATCAAAAGAATTAGAATGGCATTCTGGACAACTTTCTTCAGCGATTTTTTCTTCCATTTCTTCTAATTCTCTTTCGTGAATCGTTCTTGATTCCTTATGTCCGCAGTTTGAACATTCGATTTTTAATTTATACGAATCCAGCTGCTCAGATAAGATTAAAGTATCAACAGCACCGTAATTTAAGGCTTTATTTACAGACTCGAAACCATAAGTCGCTAACCCCGTATCGTTAGAGACCTCTTTCATAAATCGCTGCATAACCTGTTTTTCTTGAATGTATTTAACATCTTCGATCTTACCTTTAACTCGTTCTATTAACGCACGTATCCCCTCCGAACCGCCATAACCGAGATCCACAACATCTATAATTTTTTCTCTTAATCGATAGTCTAAACTTTCGTCTTTCACGAACTTTTCTTTTGAAGGACCTGGCCCACCTATAAAGATACCCCTCAAATCTTCCATATCTAAAAACATTTCGTTAATATCGTTTGAAATCCTCCTGTAAAACCTTTTTTCACCCTCTTCTATCAATCTCTCGTATCTCCTCTGCGATTGACCCCCAGCTCTATGTTTTCCGTGAATCCCCGAAGTAAATTCTCTTAAGACTTTGACATGTCGACCTCTTAAATAACCCACTGCAGATTCCTGTCTTCCGATTACTAATAGACCGTAAGTTTCCTTAGTTTCGAGCATCTCTTCGAGAGGCCATAATAAAAATTCGCTATCACAATGATATCTAAAAGTTACGACTTTTTCAGGCGGATTTACGATATATAACTCGTTTTTTTCAGTTCCAGGTGTATCATTTTGGGGAATTGCGCCCGAAAACATTACTAATCCATTTTCTGGCACATCCTTTAAATTTCTTAATTGACCAATTAAAGTAGAAATGCTGTCTAAAACATTCTTCCGAGTCAATTTTGATTTAATATTTTGACTTTCGCTAATTTCGTTCTTTAAATGATTTGTTACATCTGAGATCTTACGATCGTGAGGAATATACAAGGAAATCAATTCAGTATGAAATCCTTTTTTATTTCTGAGATGTTCAATTAATTTTTTCGTTCGGAATTTATCTAATTCGCTTCCTTTCTTCTTTACATCATAGCTCATATTATCTCTCAATTAATATAAAGGATCAAGCGATTAAAATTTTTCTATATTAATCCTTCTTTAGTGGTCAAATAAACTCTAATAAGTTTAATTTACATTATCCCGTGTTATTCTTCTCAAAGCAAACTAAAGATTGATTGGAATTATTCATCTATTTGAATATTTTTACCTCTAAAAATATGTTTTTGATCCCTTATCCAAATAAATAAAAAAAAACCTAGTTTTACTTAAGAGAGAATACAATTAAGTATTGAAAGGCATATGCAAGAAGGTTTTTTCCCTAATCTTAAGAAGCAAATAAATACTTAATTAATTATTCTCTTCTTACATTATCTAAAGATAAAGGATAGTTTTATCATCAAAATTATTCAAAACCTCAAAAAAAATTTTTGTGAGTCTATACTTGTCAGAAAAAAAACATTCTTCAGATGTCCCCCAATCCCATCCGAGATATTTAAGTTTAAAATATCGTCATAAAGTTATCGAAGGAATGAAAAAATTAATTGTTGCTGAAGCAGGTTTAATAGCACACGGAAGAGGGGAATGTTTTGATTATATTTTAGGCGAAAAAACGACAAATCCCGCAAAAAACGCAATAAAGGCTGCCGTAGCTGCATTGATATTGGCTGAAAAACCTGTTTTGAGCGTAAATGGAAATGTTGCGGCGCTAATTCCAAAAAAAATAGTTGATCTATCAAAGATATTAAAAATCCCCATTGAGATAAATTTGTTTTATAGAAAAGAAGGCAGAATAGAAGCAATCAAAAAAATATTAGAAGATGCGGGTGCTGAAAATTTGTTGGGTATAAAAGAGGAAGAAATGGTAGAATTGGAAGGACTTGAAAGCAATCGAAGAAATGTTGACCCTAAAGGGATATTAATCGCTGATTTAGTATTTGTCCCGCTTGAAGATGGAGATCGTACGGAAGCTCTTAAAAGATTAGGAAGAAAAGTAATAACCGTTGATTTAAATCCTATAAGTCGCACCGCGATATGGGCGGATATCACAATAGTCGATAATATTGTTAGAGCAGTTCCAGAGATGATAGAAATCGCATCTCAATTTAAAACTTTACCAAGAAATCAATTGAAAGAAATCGTTAGCGCTTACAACAATAAAAAAAATATTCAAAATATGTTAAGTTTAATACAAGACTATATTGAAGCCCAAAAACAAAACGCTTTTAAGATTTTAAACCAATAATTTTTATAAGAATAAAAAAAATTTTAAACCTTCTTAAATTATTTTTATTTTAATCGCAAGCACTTTGAGGAAAAGAGCTATGGGGACTGAAAAACGAGCCAAACCCACCGAATTGAATGTAGATTTGACCGAAAAGCCGTTTGTCATTCGAAGATGCAACTTCAACGATTTAGAACAAGTTAAAGAGGTTAACGAAAGAGAATTACCGGAAGATTATCCCTTCTTTTTCTACAAGAGCATTCTCGATAATTTTTCAGAATCCTTTCTTGTTGCTTGTAATAAATCTGATATGTCCGAGATTATGGGTTATATCATGTGGAGGATAGAGCGAACACCTTCAACTGACTCTCTTAAATTAGTGAATAAAGGACATCTAGTTTCAATTGCGGTATTAAAAGAATGGAGACGCACTGGAATCGCCACAGCGTTATTGAAAAAAAGCATGCCCCAAGTCAAGAAACATAATATTAGTGAATATGTATTAGAAGTTCGAGTATCTAATTATAGTGCGATAAAATTATATGAAAAAATGGATTTTGAAATGCAAAATATCAAAAAGAAATATTATCGCGACGGTGAAAACGCCTATTTTATGGTCAAAACAGCGTAATTTTAAAAATTTTTTAAGGTTTCCTCAAATGTTGGAAATTTCTAACCCTTTAATTAACTGAGTCAATAAATCGTTTATAGGCGTGTTTATTCCTAATTTCTTTGCTTCCTCAACAATTTTCCCGTTAATAAAATCAATTTCAGTTCTTTTCTTCTTTAAAACATCTTGAAGCATTGAATTCACATTATCTGATGTTTTGCGAGCTACATCGTAGGTTAATTTGACGAAATTAATTTCAGAAAGATTTAAATTCTTTAGTTTTGCGACTTCTATTGCTTCTCTGACCGCAACCCCCATTAGTCGTTTTATGCCTTTTTTCGAAAGTAATTCCCCGTTCTTCAATCGCGTTAAGGCCCCGAAAGCGTTAATTCCGACATTTACAAAAATTTTTTCCCATGTTTCTCTAATAATGTCTTTAACAATTCGGGTCTCTAATCCGCTCTCAGTTAATAAACCCGCCAATACTCTTAAACCTTTATCCGATTCTCTTTTATCATTGGAATTGTCTTTTTCGTCTCTTATAG
>WJKD01000578.1 GCA_014729315.1 Promethearchaeota archaeon
CACTTTTCTATCAAGGTGCTATCAATTTCCATATCGACATTAATTTGATAAAAATATCCCCTGTCTTCAATTAGGATTTCTGGTTTTGACTGTGACGAGACTTGTGTAAAAAATTTATCAAGAATAGATGCTAATCCAAGCACTTCAATGCTATCTGAGAATGTATTTGTTGCTTTTAAAACATAAAATTTATCCATTAGCAACCTCCTTTAAATACATAGGATTTTTTTCGAACGATAGTTGATCGCATAATCTTAATATCCGAACAAAAATAAAATACAAAAAGTTTTCCAGAGAATTATTAAACTGTATTAAACTAGTGCTCAATTCATGACAACCAGATTTTGATACTGGAGTACTTTCTACATAATCAAATGTAAAATTTGGTATATGGCTCGCCATTATTCGATTAACCATTTCAACAGCGGTTGGTGAAATTTTGTAAGCTGGACAATTCGTAGTGAATGCTGCATGATGTCTCATTATTGTGGTAAGTATAATTTTTATTAGCGATTGATTTTCAGAATTATTTTCCAATGATAATAGTTTTGGCAATAAGTAAGCTCCTACAAAAGCTCCTATCCCCGCATGTGGAGGTTTTCTATTTTTGTTAAGTTTTGAAAAGGTGCTTTTCATTATTAACTTATCATTTTCACTATTTGGATCGAAATCTGTGTGGGTTAAATATTCTGGTCTATAATTATTTCCCGCTTCTATTTTCTGTTTTTGATATTCATTTACAATCTTTTGCCACGTCAAATCTAGTTTGCCATAATCATGCATTATAATTATAAATTTAATTAAATCAATAATATTGACATTCCCATATTTTTTTTCTTGAACTTTTTTAGCAACAAAAAGTATTTGATTGAAAAATTGTTCATTAAATATTTCCAGCATCCATGTAATATGTTGATCATAAGTGTCTTTAAATATTGTATATTGGAATTTATCTTTAAGTGTCAATGTCCTCGATCGATATCCAAAATGATTATCGAAATCAAGACCATATTCGTGCGAGTATCCCACTAAATTAGAATTTAAGGCTATAATATTTTCATATGCAATATTTTCAAAATCAATAACCGTTAATTTTTTGTATTCATTATAATCTTCACCAAATTCAATAAAAGTGGATTCTTCTAATTTCAGAGTATATTCCGGTATATCAACTTCGATGTTTTCAATTCGTTTTCTTATTTTAGAAATCAGTGAATATGGATTTAATGAAATTGAATTATATTGATAAAGAGATTCGGTTGAAAAATCCTTCGGAAGCAACACAACATTTACAGATTGAATATTTCGGATAAGATTTCGTGCATTCTCCTTACCTCCACTTCGCCAACAATTTTCTATTTCACTTTTTCTTATAGGAGATAGATTAAGAATTTCCTCAAATATTTTTTTTTCATAATTACCTAGTACATCCTGTATTAATTGCTGTGAATTAAAATAGTCTATAGAATTTTCATTCATTGAACTAAGAGATGAAAACGTAAGCTTGCAAAGATCTTCATCATAAGGTAGATACTTATTTTTTTTACCAGGTATTTCATAAACAAATATTTTCCCAAGACCGCCCCATCTTGCGCAACGACCAATCCTTTGTAAAAAAGAATTAATGGGTGAAATCTCTGTATGCATAACATTACAAGAAATATCCAAACCAACTTCTATAACTTGTGTTGAAAAAAGAATAGCATCTGAATTGTATTTATCTGAAAATAAATTTATAATCATTTCTTCCTTTGCTTTTCTATCAGATTGGAAAAATCTTGAATGTATACAAATCAATTCACTTGTTATTTCACCTTTATCCCTATACCTAAGAGCACTCTTGAAAAGGCTAACACATCGGTCAACCGTATTACAGATTACAATGCTTTTCTGTTTATGATGCTTGATTATATCTTCAATTTTTAATTCATTTTCATTGATTTCGATAATTTTAGTAGCATTGTTTTTAACAAAGTTGAATTGATTGTAATCTTCAGATTCAACAGAAATTACATC
>WJKD01000579.1 GCA_014729315.1 Promethearchaeota archaeon
GTGCCCGCCGCCTTCGACCTCAGAATTACTGTAGAGAACGGAGAAATCACGACCGATTCGATCCTCGCCACCACTCAAACCATCACCGTACCAGGTTATTACGAGCATAGTTCAGGACTCGAAGACGAAACGCTCACCGCCGAATTTATCAAATCCACGCCTGCTGAAGGTGTCTATTACGACAATGATATCGGAGGCAAGCCCGACAAAACCAAAGGATCGTATCTCTATTTTGACGGCGACGAGGATGGTATTTACGAGACGATCTTTATAACCGACGAAGACGGTGACGTGATAGGGGTTGGTTTTGATTACGATTACAACGGAGCGTTAGAACCTTCCAAACGAGACTTGGTCATGCGACACATCGTTAACTCCAAGATGAGCAACGACAACGAGGAAAGCCAATTTAACCTCGAGCCGCTCGCCGAGCACGACCTCATTCACTTCAAAGATAAAGATAAATACGAAGGATTAATGTACGAGCTTACCTTCTCGGACGCCTTGTTCGACCTCTGGAAAATCGATTACAGCTCCAGCTCGAGCGAACTTCTCGAGGAAGTCGAGCAACTTACCGCCGACCAATTCATCAACTCACTTACCGCCGAAAAATGGGCAGAAGACCTCTCGTGGCAGATTTTCTCGCAGCTCGTTGCCTATGGCGTCGCTTCCGCCCTTTCTTCGATAGGCGTACCATTCACGCTCGGCTACATGGCGACCTATTTAGGTCTCAACTTCGTGAAAGCGTGGTCGGACGAAAAGAAAATAAACCAATACATCACTTCGCAAAAGTTCTACAACGAGGATTACGAAGGTGAAGAGCAACTTACCGACAGATGGTGGATGGACGAATGGTTCGGTTCGGGTATGACCGCGACGATTTTTGGCTCGGGCGCAGGAATCTACGCCCCGGTAAGGCGAACAACTGCCAAGCACGAATATTCAGGCGATATAATCCTCGCCGAATCGGGCAACGACAAGACTTCCGGGTTCGATTGGTCTAAATTATTCGTGATCGGCTCCACCGACACCGTCGATTACGTGCCCCAAGATCTCGATTACACCTTAACCGCCCGCAACCTTATGGGTTTTTCCGATATCGGCACCTTCAACCTTGCAACTGGGGGATTCGCAGACGACAACGCCTACCGCTTAGATTTATTCCTCAAAAACAAAATCGGCGCGAATTACAACCAACAGCCCGAAATTATGCACGCCGAAAATTCCATTGTGTATCTCGAAGCCAAGATCGCAGAGCGCACCGAACACGAGCACGACCAACGCTTCGATTCGATAGTGCCACGAGTTTTTAACGGCGCCCCCATGTTAGATTTCGATTACTCCCAAGGAACCTCCCTTATTCCGCAATTTTACACCCATTACCCCGCAGTCGTGTCCGAAGAACGATACGACGAGGACGACTTGAGGAGCGAGTATCAAAAGATCTACAAGATATGGCTCCCTTCCGAAGACGACGATTCGATTCGCGTCCTGCCTAAATCTTTAGATCGGAGCTTAAACCTCGACGTCGACTCGGTAAAGGTCTGGTCGGTTTTCCGATTCCTTGACAAAGACGACGCCGGATACAACGCCATTACCGTGCTCGACAAAACGGGATTCGAGTTCGATGAAGTTGGAGGCACGCTTACCTTTACCGAAAACGCTTACGCCCTCCTTTTAGCTGCCTACGAAGAGCAACTCGACGCCTACGATCAATACGACGAGGTCTACTTCGTGCTCGAATTGCGCGTGCCAAAATACGCCTCCATTGACGGCTTTAAAGACCTTTCCGAAGAGGAGCTTACCAAAGTAGCCATCATGCAATCCATTCACGCCTCCACCTTGGAATACCTCTACCAATTTAACCTCGCCACGCAAACGCAGTCGCTCATCAACGAGATTTCCTACACGGCGTGGATCACCGTTATCTCCACGCTTGTCACGATCGGCGTGACCAGCGTCGGCAAGTTCGCCGCAAACAAGGTAAAAGAAACTATCGCCAAAAACACGTTTCAATCGTCCTTAATGCATACCTCCGAACAAGCGGCGAAGATAGCTTTAACCGAATCGCTGAACAAGATCGAAAGCACAGCCTGGCAGATGGTCCTCATCGGCGCCTTTAAGTCCGCAGCGTCTGAAGTAGTCGAAGAAATTATCGTCGACCCTATATTCGAAGCAATCGGCGAAAACCTGATGAAGGAGATGGGAGCGCCCCGCATCGCCCAGATCTTCGGTGCGTGCGCCATGGAATCCGGTCGTGAAGCTGTCACCGGACCGATGGGTAAAGTGTTCGGCAGAGACCAACAATCGCCCAAGTTTCAGACATTCTTAATGGAAAATTACAAAACAAAGCTCGAGACGACGACGACTACGGTAAAAGGCGAATCGAAAACCGAGATAACGAACGTGGACATGACTCAAGAACAGCTTCTCGAAGCCTACGAGCAATTCAAGAAAAAACAGCAAAGCCAATGGCTAAAAGAACTCGGAAGATCTGCTTTGTCAGTAATCCTCCTTTACTCGAGCCTCGGCGTGGGTATGGCACTCGGAGGAACTTTCGGAGGAGCCGTCGGCGGAGGATATACCTTCCTCTCCGCGTTTGCCAAGACCAACGACTTTTCGCTGCGAAACGCCTACGAGAATCTCAAGGGCAGAAAATCCGACTTAACATCCGAAAGCTTGGATCACCTCGTAGAAAGCGCGAGCGCCGCCGAGTCAAAAACTCACAATCCCCTTCGCTCTCGCCTCGTAAAGGTTGCGAAATACGCCGCTTACGGTGGTGCGCTCATCGCCTTTGTTGCCGGGGCGGGAACGTTCCTTGCCAGCCCCTCGGGACACGCCTTCCTACTTCAAATTTCCCAAGTGCCTTATCCAATGCAATCGCAATACGGTAAGCTCGCACGACTAATCAACACCGAGAATGCAATCTCGAAAAGTATTGAAATGTACGACGCTTTCATTACTCCCACTATCTCGAAAGCCAAAACTCTACTTTCCACCATTGAATTGCCCGAAGTTTCAATCTCGAGGGATGCTTTAATGTCTGAAATTTCACTATCCATTGTCGTCTCAAGTCCTACCATAGTGTGGATTCATAAATCGAGAAAAGGAGATTACATCCATTCGCTTACTCCCGAAATAAAAATAAGCAAAATTGAGAATATTCTGGAACGGATCGAAGAGATAAAGGGTAGCGACGCTCAGCAAAAAGCTCGCAACATTCAAGATAACATCAATTACCTCAAAGGATACATCGCGTGCTCGCGCGCAGTCTTTAGATTCCAAGAAATCCAAAATATGCTCAACGACATAGCAAAAGGTAAAATCCAGATTGGCGATCCTCTTACCTCATCTCAGCTCGATGTCTTACGTAGTGTTGTTGACTTAGACATTATAGACTTAGCGATTGACGGTAGAAAAGGCACCTTTGCCATTTCTTCCGCCGAGCTTTTAGACATCATGGAAACATACGCCGAAGGGGGTATCAAAGTAAAAGAATTGATGTATAACGAAATTGAAATAGATAAGAACTCCGATATTGGACAATATTCTTTGAAGATCCTTGGAATATTGCGTAAAGGTTTTACCAATCACTTAAACCGTCAAAATCGACCCTTGACCGACGGTGAATTAGCCGAAGAAATTTTTAAATATATGATCTCAAAAGTTGCCAAAAATGATCAATTTAAAGAGATCTTTTACAACAAATTGTTCTTAGAATCCGAATATAGAGACGGCACAAAAATTTTCGACCACTTTAAGCGGGCTATTAACCTCCAGACTTTTAGCAGGTTCATGCTCGAAAGGATAGCTTTGGCAATTGGAAACGAGTTTAACATAGACGAAAACATCATAAAAGGAATTGATAGAACGAGTACTATTAGCGTAAAAACCAAACGGGAAATTGTGAGGTGGATAAACGGATTAGAAGCTGGTATTTATTCCCTTAACAATCCCGATAGCAAAACAAAAGACTTGTTATCCGATCTTTGGGGTCAAATGCAATTTTTCTTATTCCGATCTGGTAACAAACCAAAATATCCCTTAAGGGTAATGGGAAATGATATAAAGGGAAATACGGGAGAGATGCGAGGCATCCCTCGTTTATACGAAGTGATCCAAGAGAAAGGCTACAGTATTCAAGATTTAACCGATCCAAACGACATTAGAATAGACTTTAACACCTTACGAGATTTTACTCACAGTTTTGCCAAAATATTAATCGAGCAGAATGCCTATTTAGATAGTCCCGGAATGTTGTTCAAAAAGGCGCAAAAACTATACGAGTTCATTTATTTAGAGGCAAAGTATATTCAAGATCACTCAAAAGGACTTCATTCTGGATTAAATTCATTATTGAAATACATCGCGTTTACAACTAATTACATCGGCACTCGTTGCGATTCGCCCGAAATAACAACACAACTTTATATCGCTTTGGATAAAATGAATTCAATTTCCAACCAAAACAATTTGTTAGATATAATTAATACTGTGAAAAAATTTGGAACTTCGAAATCACTCGATCGCACGCAAAATGCTATCAAAGATAAAGATTTTCGGCATGCTATCGTAGCAGAATGTGAAAAACGATATTCGACCCATCAAGACCTCTTATCCATCGTTCAAAAAATAGAAAAAGACCTCCAAACAGACCCTACTTTCGTCGAAAATATTTTAACCCAGATAAAATGGTCGGGAGAGAGATATGAGGGAAGGATTAAAAACGCAATAAGCGATTTGATTAACTCGGACGAATTTTCTCATCTCACTTACGTAAATCAAAAAGGAACGATCTCTTTTGCCTACGATTCGGCAGAGATACCCTCGCTTCCGATGTATAACGCCGCCGCCGAACCTATGTATTGCGCGATTCCTGCTGAAGTGGCAGAGCAATTAGAATCTTACGAGCATTTGTCTTATGCTTTGCTCGATCCGGCGCAGATTAAATACGTAAGCCAATCTGGTCTAAGCTCGCTGGGGCAAGGTTGGACGGTCTACGACAAAGGTGAAATCTCCCCTGCCATCGGTAAAGGCTCAAACCCCGATAAATTTATCCTAAAACAGCGCGCTAAAATTGAGATAGTCCAAGATTACGACATAGCTCCCGTCTTAATCTCAAAAAACGGCAGGGCTGTCGAACACCTCTACGAGCTCGAGACGGCGGCACAAGGCGAGCCTTTACGGCTAAATTTAGACGAGAATCAGAAATTTGTCAGAGAATTTTCCTCGTATCAAGACCTTTACCTCCATATGACCGATAACGAAGCGAACATCGCCAGATACCTACATCCCGCGCTCGTCGAACCACAATCGCTCCTTGCTACACACCTTTATTTACGGCGGAGGTTACTCGAAAGCGATAACATCGTCACCCGCAAGTCAATTCCTCAATTAATTGAAATGAAAGAGCAAAAAGACGATGCTGTCGTTTACAGTTCCAGCAAAAGCGTTAGCAAGAACAAATACGCACAATTGAAGGCGTTAACGGACGAAAACGGCGATTTCTTTTTAGGATACGAGATGTATCAAGGTAAAACAATCGTAAAAATCGCGCACGATTACGAGATTGCCGATAAAGCAAAGCTTTATTTGCTTCCAGACGGAAATTACGCAGTTCTAAAAAGAGGCGACAGCCGGGTTTACTTGTTAAACGGGATAACGATGTTTTTCACAAGCACTCACCAAGCTCCCAATTCAGGGACGACCCTATACGCGTCCTTTACCTCGAAGCATACATTTGGAAATTCGCTCGCTTATAGAGATCTCTTCGTGTTTGAGCCTATCCTGGGTCGCACCTTTAGGCGGAGAGTATTTAACTCCGTCAGAGACCAAGCAATGACCGTGAAGGGTCTGGTAAGAGCTTTTGAAGCTGAAGGACTTCACCCTACCGGTCTCGATTTCGACCGCATCGCAACCCGCGGCTTCGATTTAGACGGGTTCTTGGACGAAATTGGCAGCTCACTCCAGAGACGAATGCAAACGAGTAAGATCTCGGGGCTTTCTGCCTTATTATACAGCGGGACGGATTACGGTGGCGCCACGATCTCCGATACCACCCTTGAAATCATCAATGGTGAAAAAACATCCGCGCTCATTCGAGATGACATGGTAAAAATAGCGTCACAATTCGTTGACATCAAAAACGAGAACCATAAACTCCTGAAATTGTTTCTCATAGCCAACGCATTAGGGATAACCCTTGATTTAGAGGTAAATGATCCTTATCAAGAGATGTTGGACCAAGTCGTGGACAAAATTGGCCCGTTTATCCTTCAACTTTTATTAATTGATAAAATTGACTTTAACGCACATAGAGAGTGGACAATAATTCCTTCGAAATCCACTGAATTAAAAGACAATTTCCACGATTTACACGATTTGGGGGACTTCAGTAGTTACGTTACAATTATGGATTTATTACCATCGGTCTTGTGCGCTCGGGACATATGCTTGAGCGGAACGAAATTGAAATTAGACAATCCTTTAGCTGCCTATAAGAATGAAATAATAGACCATTTGAAGGGATATTTAAGTTTGGGTTTGGCGCAGGTTCTGGCTTTTGCTTGGTCAGGCTCAGCGAACGACGCAACAACGAGGTCTATGGAAATTTATTTGAGGTCTTTGGTGCTGTCGAAGCTTAAATCAATTACCAATGACCACGCCCTCCTCCCCGACAGCGTCCTTTCGGACATTAGCAGGGACGATCTTTATGAATATTGGGCGCAAAAGTTTTGCTGTTTGCCTCAAACCACCAAAAAAACAAGGAAACCTTTAGGAGAAATTATGAAAACGCTATGGAAATATCAATATGCCATCCAGTCCCGCACGCTCGAAAACCACCTCGATGCAAGCGGAGAGCTCGCGTTATACGAGTTTACGGCATATTATAAAAGTAAGGAGTTCCCCGTTCAAGTCAAGATTTCCCTCGATAAGACCGACCTCAAGCAACTCTACGAGCATTCTCTCCCACAGCGTCAAAGCACTACTTACACCTCCTACAATGTTGAAATTTCCGACCGCATCCACGCAACCGAATTGTTAACCTGGGAAAAATATCCGGAAGCTGGCCTTAAGACGTTTGAGGCGTTGAAAAACGCGTTTGAAACGGCGAAATCGAGGCAAATGTTAGTAAGTTTTCTCCCTGAAATCCAAACGCAGGACGAGCTGTATTTCCGCGTTTATGACCTGCAAGGTGGAGCCCATCTAGACAAGCATCCCTATTTTAGACAAGAGAAGGGTTATTGGACGCTTGATTTTAGCAAACCCGCTACCGACCAGCAAAATGAAGCGAACCTCGTAAGGATTTACACCGCAATTGCGTCCGGGAAAACGGTGAGGTTTAGCCTTGAAGAAACGAAGTTTGGACCAACAACCGAGCTCGAATATGTCGTTGGAGAAGTCACGCGTCTCGGAGTGCGCAAGATGGACGCGCAAAAAAGACCGTCCGAAAAGGCGCTTGAACTCCTCTTCGACGACACCTACTTCCCTTTTGTCGTAAATTCGCACAAGTTATTGCACATCCCGCAAGTCGTCAGCACTAGCTCGTATTTCGACCTCTTTTTCAGCCAGAATTTCGTGCACGCAAACCTCGGCAAAAAGGCACTCGTCAAAAAATACGTAAACCTCGACCAGCTCGACGAGCGGATGACCAAGAAAGGAGACGAAGACTGGAAAAAGTTTAAAAAACTCCTCCAAGATATGGTTAATAATGGAGTTATAAAATCATCAGAAATATTCGATCCAACGAAATGGGACGAGTCTGTTTTTAAAATGTTCACACTCGCCGTCGTAAAGATATACAGAAAAGGCGCTAACGGCGATAAGACAGGAGACCCGCTCGATAAAGACAATTTTGACATCAACCAGTATTATTCTCCGGAGGATTATTACTACCAAGTCGACGGGCGGTTTAAAAACTCGTTGCGATTAAAACGATATTTAACTGTTTAATAAACAGGCACTGTGCAAACAATTAAATTGCTTCAAGATCTTATTAATAATAAATCAGAAACATTTTAGAATTTGTGAAATGAATTCCAAATTATATTACTTAAGATTTGCCCGTACGTCCGAGGAAAGAGAAAAGGGACTAGAAGATCGCCTCGTAATGGACGACGATGTGGAGCTGAATAAGATCCACCCGGAAGACTTGAAAACGATCCTCAGTCTAATCAAGCGAAACGCTACGATTCGCGAGTGCGGGATCGACGAGGCGGGATGTATTAAGGATTTAGACCTTTACGAGTCCGATCCCGGAGATGCATCTCTTCCCTATTTACGATCGTTGACTTATAGAAATACGTCAGGCGTTTCGGAGGAATTCGTGCTAAGACATAAAAAACTGGAAGAGCTTCATATCGCCGGCGACAACGCTCGTTTGTCGTGGTTAGGACACCTCCCGAATTTAAAATATTTGAATTTCTTTTCCCGCACGCTTACATCGATTCAGGAAAGTGTTAAACTCCTTCTCCTCGAGGAACTCACTTTCAGCGTGAAATCTTTTCCGTCGCTCGAATCGTTTTCCAACCTCGACGCCCCCCAACTCAAGAAGTTAGACCTTTCGAGTAATCAAATTAGCGACCTCTGCGACTTCGAGCCGCTGGCGCACCTTACGGGTCTTGAGGAACTCAATATAAGTCAAAATGAGGTGCGGATCCTGGATGTCTCGTCAGAGCTCCCGAATTTACGGAGGCTCGACCTCTCGAACAACCAAATCGAGAAAATCGTACGAATTAAGAATCTTCCTAAACTTGAATTTCTAGACCTCTGCGTAAATCCGCTCACCGCCTTGGAGGGCTTCGGACACCTCCCCTCGCTGAAGGAAATACACATTTACCAAAGCCCGGTCGTGAGCGTCGCCGACCTCGACAACTTACCCCGCCTTGGAGCTATACGCGATTTTAAAGGCGATGAATTCGCCAGTGAGGAAAAACTGCGACATTTCGTAATCGCCGTAAAGAAGATGGGCTTTAGGGCAGCCTTGGAATATGGGCACGAAGCCCGATTCGATGACGACTACGAATACGGCACGCTTTTCCCGGTCGTAGGGTCGCCCGTCCTCCGTTCGCAGCGCATTAAACCCTACCTCGAAGTAAAACTTAAAGAGCCTTGGGGTGGTGTGGGCCCCCCAGAAGTGTTGGTTTACGTCGCCGGTAAAAGATTTCGGCAATGCGCTTACCTTTTACTCCAATTTTCCACGGGGGATGTGGAACGATTAGAACGCGTAAAGTCGATAGACGACGCTGCTGAAACGCTGAACCGTTCTTTACATGGTCGCTATCCCGCTAAAGAGTTAAATATCTCACCCGAGACAGAGTTTTGGGCGCACGCCTCCAACCTCCAAGCGTGGGTAGAGCACGATTACGACACCCGCCTCCTCCACCGCTCGTTGGCGTTTCCGTTGCTTAAACGACTGACCGAGTTGGGCGACCCCGCGGCAAAACGGGCGTTCAAGGAAGAGATAGCCCGCCGCTACGCCGAAGGCAATCAGACCGTCCGGACATTCCTGGAGGAAGAGGGCTACCTCGAACTGCTGACGGACGACGAGAAGCACAGCCTAAAACCGATCTAAGTGGATCTCCTTTTCGAATGATGCGAAGCGTTTTTTGACCGGTTTTTTCTCCTTTTTCTCGATTTGACCTCCTTTCTTATCATTCCATGATAAAAAATAAAGGAAAAAATTCTCCGTGATGATTTTTTTCTCTGTTTTCATACTATTTTGACAACTTGATCCTAAAAGATTCTTTTGAATCGAACCCTTTTTGAATAGGTTCTTAAAACCAATCATTTAGGAATCGTTAGTAAAGCGTTTTTTTTTTGGTATTGTTTTGAAAAGATTATGAATGCGAAGAAAAAGTTAACAAAAGGAAGAATAAATCTCGTATCTGCAGTATTAGGAGCAAAAAAATGTGGTAGAGGATTATTAAGAAAAGTTAAAATTGTTCGTGTTGTTTATTTGCGTCGATCTGAAGTGCTCTTTCCTTATTGCGATTTGCTGTTTGAGACACGTAGTCAAACGCTTTGTGGCAATATCGGCATTTGTGAAAGTTGAGTTCTAAATGGCGCTCGATGTTCCGAATCTTCAGGCGGATTGGTTCTCGTTTGATGTGGGGGGTGGCTAAAAGTGTTTTTTTGAGCACGTATATGATCGAGACAAAGAGCGCGTTTCATTTTACGTATCTGAGGATTCTAAAAAAGAATGGTTGGAATTTATTGAGAAAAACAACTATTATACCATTTCCAAGCTTATTCGAGATAGTGTAAAGTATTTCATTGAAAAGCAAAGCGCACTGAAGGGCGAAGAACTATTAAGAACGCCCTTAAGCAAACCTATCCATCATAGCAAATTAAAGTTGTTAACATCCTCAATGAAAAAGAGAATAGTAATTATTTTAGAGTTAACTAATGTTGGAGAAGAACTAATTAGTCTATATCCGGATCTGAGAATTACTCAAATATCTCTCCATAGATCAGCTTTTAAAATTGATGAAAAATTTAAGCGAAGTAAATATTTCGGTTCTACGGGACCAAATTTTTCTTATTGCCCCCTCAACCACAGAAGAAAGATTGGCTAAAGTTTTCGAATAAGCAAGAGGTTTTGTTTATTTAATATCCATTATGGGAGGTACGGGCGCCAGAGAAGCGGTTGCCCAAATTACGAAAGATACGATCAAGAATGTAAAAGATAAAACTAAAAGCTCACTACTACTACTACTACCCATATTAGTGGGATTTGGAATATCAAAACTGGAACATGCAAAAGCAATAGTAGAAGCTGGAGCTATTGGGGTAATAATGGGCTCTGCCATTGTAAAGATTATTCAGAAAAATATTAATGATTTCTCAAGAATGGAAAAAGAAATGCAAGAATTTGTGATGAATATTAAAAAAACTCTTGAAAATATTTGAGGGTGAGATGATGCTGTCAGAACTTCCATACTATGGAAGAATTGAAAAACTCAGAAATTATGTCCTTCCCTATGAGGAGAAATATATTGGTGAGGCGGAAGAATGAAATATCAAGGAGTAGAATTATCCCAAAACGAAGCAAGAGCTTTAGAATCTATTGGAATTAAAATTTCTCTTAGAAAAAAGTTATACTCTAGTAAAGGGATTATCATAAAAAATGGACATATAGTTCAGTTAAGTGTAGAAAATGGAGAAAATGCAAATTTAGAATCTGAAGAACTTTCTCATCTAACTTATTTGAATTTCTTAGATTTAAGCGAAAATTATTTAGATAGATTACCAGAATGGATTCAAGAGCTTAAAGAGTTAAAAGATCTTCGTTTGAATAATAATATATTAACCCAATTACCGGAATGGATTGGAAATTTGAAAGAACTTGAAGCTCTTTCTCTTATTGGAAATAGACTTACATCCTTACCACAATCCTTAGCCAATTTAAAAAAATTAAAGACTTTAAGATTAGATAATAACCATATTAAAAAGTTTCCATTAGTCCTTAACGATCTTCGTGAGAATGGATTAGAATATATATATTTAGATGAAAATCCATTAAATAGCTTAAGTGGGATCAGTAGGAAACATCTTGCATTTTTTACTAATTTAATTTTAAGTTCCGAATTTGAAGATAATGATTCTGGATATCCAATACAACAAGATTATCTTACATTTCCCTTTTCTAAAGAAGGTCGCAACTTAATGACAGACGCAATATGTGAACCAAATAGCTCAAAAAAGTATGATAGATTATTTGATTTTTATAATAATAATGATAAATAATAATTTTAAAATGATTAGGTAATTAAACATGGAATTTGATATATATTATAGGATTTCAGAATTAAAGCAATTATTGTCTTAAGTCTACACTATTAAATCGTTATATTATTCTGATTCTATTTTATCGTTTTCTAATACAATAACTTTACATAGTGCTGGATTTTTAGTATTTCACTCCCTTTCATGATTCTTAATCCTATAACACTCGTGTTGACCTTTTTAAGTATAAATTAATTGTAAAAAAAGGACGAAAACATCCATTCTTGATAATCACGTTATTAATTCGAATAATGACAAAAATTTTATACTCAAAATCATAAACAATATATGTTCAATTCAAAAAGGATACGGATCACTTTTGATAATAAATTTGATAATAGTATTGCGAAGAGAAATTTGTGTGAAAGGAAACTAAATCTCTAAGCCAAATTGTCTCTCAAGAAAATGACGAATAAGAATTCGAAAAAAGGTAAAACAGAGGAAAAAAATATGACCTCAGAGGAAAAGGATGTTGTAGATACCGACATTGATATTCAATACAACGACGATGGCCAGATTATTAAGACGCCTGAGATGAAAGAGTATGAAGAAAAGACCGGCAAATACGCGATCTGGAGGGGTGTAATTACCGAAGGCTTTAAACGCTGGAAAGCAGGCGAACATGTATACGATCGAGATAAAGAGCGCGTTTCACTTTATGTGTCCGAAGATTCTAAAAAAGATTGGCTTGAATTTATCGAGAAAAACAACTATTCCACTATATCAAAACTTATTAGGGATAGCGTGAAATACTTCATTGAAAAGCAAAGCGCAATGAAAGGCGAAGAACTATTGAGAACAGATATTCAGAAGATTTCAAACATCTCGCATGCTCTTAAAGAACCTCTCACAACAATTAAGGGATTCTCGCAGCTCCTCTTGGAAAATTATAAAGAAGAATTAAACGAGGAAGTCCAAGAGACAGTGCAAAACATTTTTAACCAAAGTATTTTGCTCGAGAAAAAGATCGTCAACATCTTAGACGATATTAAAGTCGAAGAAATACAATACGATATCCTTTTAATCGAAGACGATCTCCCAACAATTCGGCTTATTACGAGCTATTTCGAAAGTAAAGGGTACAAATGCAAGGGAGTTATTAGTGGAACAAAAGGAATCGAGGAGCTAAAAGCTTCGACTCCTAAGATAATTCTTCTCGATATTATTTTACCAGACTTAAGTGGTTACGATTTATGTAAGATCATTAAATCCGACGAAAAATACAAGGATATTCCCGTATATTTCTTAACAGCGATACCTGCTTCAGAAGTGGAAAAGCGGTTAGAAGATACGAAAGCAGATGGGTTTATTTTGAAGCCCTTTGATTTTTCAGACTTCGAATTGATTTTTGAGAATTTATAATAAAAGTTGAAGATTAAGATAACCAAATAGCTCTCTAATTCTTTTTTT
This sequence comes from Promethearchaeota archaeon, assembly GCA_014729315.1. Next base: position 13,198 of record WJKD01000579.1, read on the forward strand.
GATTTAAAGATTTATTTGCTATTCTGAGTATGCGTAATTTTATATAAATCAATAGGCCTGATTTATAAACAATAGCCCTATTCCGGATATAACGGATGGAAGTCAGATTTTTTTGCCTGATCTACGAAATTTTGCTGTTCTTCAAAACTTAGCTTCCTATAACGAGTTACTGCGTTAAGAACTTTTGACCATAATCGCACATCGCACGGAAGTGAATAAGTAGTAACACCTTCTTGTGACAAAGTAAACCATACTGCGTAATCTATTAGATTTTGGTCCTCGAGCGGCTTGTACCATGTGTTAAAGGTTTTTTCTCCGTTCCATCGTCCTTTTGCAATTGATTTAATCGCCGTAATACCTATGTTTCGTTCTTGAGCTAATTGAAGGACCTGTCTAAAATCATTAGCTGGGTGAGGACTCACCAAAGCTCCCGCGTAAACCGGCATTAAGATCGTATCAATTTCGTCTGAGAATTCAATGGCTTTCTGAAGCACTCTCACGTCGTCGTGTGCGGTGATTCCAATATGTTTAATTAAACCTGCTTCCTTCGCTTCTTTGAAGGCTTCCATCGCACCTCCCTTTCCGAGGATCGTTTCTAATTCGTCTAAAGACGCGACTGCGTGAAACTGATACAAATCAAAATGATCCGTTCCTAATCTTTCGAGCGACTTATTGAGTTCCCGCCACGCCCCTCTTTTCTTACGCTTTAGAGTTTTTTCGGCAATAAAAAATTGATTCCGATCCTTTTGGATCCAATGTTTGAGCCGATTCTCTGCCTTTCCATAGGTTGGTGCTATATCGATCATGTTCACTCCAGCATCCAGAGCAGATCGGACCGCCTCATCGGCTTCTTCTTGCTCTACATAACCAGGGCCGCACCCACCTAACGCAACAATCGAAACTTCTGATCCCGTTCTTCCAAACATTCTTGTTTCCATTTACTTTACCTCTATTGAATTCTCAACGAATCTAATAAATTTTTTTTGAAGTTAAATATCATCACTCTTTTTTAAATGTATTTCTAATAATTCGAAATTATCGTTACTCCAACTATTTCTTGAGGCGAGAAGACTAATTATATGCTTTTAAACCGAAAAAAATAGCGGGCTATGAGGGATTCGAACCCCCGACCGACAGGTTAAGAGCCTGCTGCGCTACCTGACTGCGCTAATAGCCCATTGAGAAACGGAATCATTCTCCTCTACCAAAACAATGTAAAGGCGCAGATGGAGGGACTCGAACCCCCGAGCGCTTACGCGCACTGGCTCTCAAGGCCAGCGTCTTACCAGCTAGGCTACATCTGCGTAAGGCAGTTTAGAGTGTGTAAATTTTTTTCCGTTGCGATTACGAATATAAAAAATTATTGCTACTATATTATTTTTTCGGATTAATAATACCTTCTGAGGTTTGTTTACCTCTCCACCACCTATAAATACGCAATCTCCGAAATATGATATAGTTCCAACCTTCTCATAGGTGGTCGTTATAGACTTAACATAAAATATAAATCTTTTACTTCATTTAAGCCATTGAGGCTAAAAATTATGTCGAGTGCTAAAGATTTCAGATATTTAATCCCCGAAACATTGTTCAGCGAAATCACTCAGAAAGCTGCTGAAGAATACCCAAATATAGTTCATGGGTGGTTGTTCGCAGAGCGCAAGGAAAACTTCGGGATCTGTTCTAAGTTCATCATGAATCCAGATCTGCGCAAAACGAAAACGCATGTGAAACCACGGAGCTGGATGCGCTATAAAAAGTCTAAAATTTACAACATGAGGAAATTCAAGGA
>WJKD01000580.1 GCA_014729315.1 Promethearchaeota archaeon
ACCAAACGCTTCAAAAAGTTGACAACATAATGGCAGATTCTTATTTTAAAAAATACCAATTAATTGAAACTATAAAAATTTTTAAAATTAACGGAATCGAATTAAAGAAACATTTAATAAATGGAGATAAGAAAATTGACGAATTAGATTATCAAATTCTTGAAATTTTAAAAAAATATCAAGGGTCAAAACCTCTTTCAACTTACGAGATTAAGAATATATTAAAAAACCAATATTCACAATCAACAATATATAATAGAATAAAAAAGCTTGAAACTGAAGATATTATCCTTAATTACGGCCTTAATTTTAATCCAAGAAAGCTCGCTTACCAAGGGAAGTTTATTACGCGCATTAAACCGAAGAATCCATCGAAATATAATCAAATCGCTGAAACTTTAGAAAAGATTCCGTTTATTACTGATCTATTCAGAATCGGTGAACAATATGGCCTACTTGCAATTGTTCGTGTTGATAATATTGGGGATTATGGGAAATTTATTCAAGACCTTTACAGAAGCGACGATATTGAAGATACCTTTACAAACTTCGTCTTAGACGAAAGAATCAAATATACAAACTTTATTCTGTTCTAACTTAGATATATAAGAGAGAAATTCTATTATTTAGAATGTAAAAAATCAGTGTAAATAAATATAAGAGTTTGTTGTTATTATTTTTGAAAATTATGTCAAAGTTTATATAGAGATGAAAATAAAAATTATTTAATCGGAGTTATTTCGTCGAGGTATTTCAATATGGTAGAATCATTTCTGGTAATTATAATACTCGAATTGATATATGTGTTTCTACAGTTCTCTATTGGAATATTTCTATTTATTCGAACGCTTCAAACAAAATTGCGACATTTGATCTGGTTATCCTTTTTTTTTATTTTACATGGAATTCAGTTGTTATTACTAATCGTATTGCCTTATGTACTAGATATTTTTACTGTAAATTGGTCCTTATTTTGCCTTCTTTTATTCGTTAAATTTACTTTCTATAAAGAAAGAAAAAGCGCTTTTAAAATTCTTTTAAGTGTGTTTATCTCGGTAAAAATAATAGAACTTTACATTAGGATTTTTTTAGTTGGTTTGGATCAAAAAATCTCTGTTCCGCAACTTACTCCATTATCCAATTCTTTGATACACATTTATTACTTCTACGCAATAATCATTTTTATCCAAAACGCAACTCCATCTTTATGGTTATCATTTGCTAGCTTTAATGCATATAGAAATTTGAAAGATATGCATATACAACCCTTGGTTAAAAAACGATATTTACTTTTAGGATTAATATCGCTATTCATGGTTAGCTATTCAATTTTAATATTTTTTATGCCCTTCCAAGGAGGATTTACTACTGATTATGGATTCTTTATTGGATTATTATTTTTAGGAAGTATCTTAATATTTTGTACGGGAAACCTTGTTGTTTGGTTGATGCCAAATCGTTTAAAATCTTTTTTAAATGGTGATTACGACTCTGGTCAAGAATTAACCATATCAGAAAGGGAACTAATCGAGAAAATTAAAATGGAATTGGATGGGGGGCGGATTAAATGGAAATAATCAAGTATTTAGGAGAAAGAATGGCTCAAAAGATTGAAATTAGTCCTCCTGCCGCCCGTGGATTATTGAAACTCGCGATAAAAGACGAAATGGGCCCCTTCACTCCTCTTAATCAAGTTAATTTCAATGATTTAAAAAAAGTAATACAGAATTCTCTTTTTAATAGACTTGATGGATTAAAAGTCAATAATCTTAAGGAAATTGTAAAGGATCTCTTAGAAGAGCTCACGCAAAACCAATCTTTAATCACTATCGCTGGCGTGTAAAGATTAAATATCAGTGTAAATTTTTCAGAGGAATAAAAAATGTTTAAATTTCCGAAGAAGAATTAATTAATTAGTAGTAAATAAAGATAAAATATCCTTAATAAATTCAAAAATGTTTGTAATTATCTTCTCTATCTTACTTTCTATATTCTTAATTGGATTAATTATTGTAGGAGTTTTCTTGACAAGAGAAGCTTTTAATAAAAAACTATATAATCTTCTATTAATTTCCGTTGGGTTTTTCTTTATTTCCGTAGGATTCGTAGGGAATTATGTTTTAAGTTTTAGTGTTATTTTCGAAGAGATCTTCGTATCTACAGGGTTTGTATTGGTAGTGCTATTTACCAATATTACATTTCACAGAAATAGAGGGACAAAAACTAATCTAATTCTACTGGTTGAAGTTTTTTTAGCCTTAATTATGATTTGTTTTCAAATTATTATTAGATTTTATGTTTATAATCCAGCTATTTATTACGCACGACTGTTCGTGGACATATTATTTACTTTTTTAACATTTGGTTATCTGGGAATTTCAGCGCTTTTTGTGTATAAATCTTTAGAAGATGGGCAAATTCAACCATGGATAATCGTAAGATATAAAATAATCTCATATGTTTCGATAATTTTGAGTTTTCATGCAATCCCTCAAATTTTGATACCATGGGATGTTGGAACTGATGATCTAACCAATTTTTTCACTTTACTTTCTTATACAATAATTATGGTTCAAGCAGTTGTATTTTCAATAGGTTTTTGTATCGCTTGGATGATGCCTAAGAACCTCAAGAAATATTTTAATAGCTCCTACGATACACCCCAAGAATTAGAGCTTAGTGAAGAGGCACTACTCAAGAAAATCAAGATAGAATTAGAGCAAAAGAATAAAGGACCAAATAATTAGAGCTAAAATCCAAATTTTAAAAATATATTCAAATAAAGTTAAATTATTTAATCGTTATTAATCAAAATAGAAAGAAAAAGTTAGCCTTATTTTGAAGAGAAATTAAGTTATGAATGAAGTTTACAACGCTTTAATAGAAAACTATCCAGAATTAATTATTGTCACGGATCTTGAAGGTATAATCATAGATGTATCAAATAGCTTCATTAAAACTTATAGAATAGAGAAAAAAGAAGAAATCATGGGTAAGAGTATTCTCGACCTCTTGATTTTTCAAGATAGAGAAAGAGCTAAGTCAAATTTCACAAAAATAATCGAAAAAAAATCTATTAAGAATCAAGTTTACCGATTCATTAACTCGGACGGCCAGTATTTTCTTGGGTTGACTAATTCGTGTTTAATTCCTGATCTAAAAGAAAAAACTTCTGCTGTTTTTACCATCGTCAAAAACATATCTAATTACGAGAGAATTGAAGCGGATTTGAAAGAAAGCCAGAAAATGTTTCAATTGGTTATAGATAATATCCCTCAATTCATATTTTGGAAAGATTTAAATTCCGTTTATTTAGGCTGCAATAAAAATTTTGCACGAGTTGCTGGTGTTGGGAAACCAGAAAACATTATCGGAAAAAAAGATCAGGATTTAGTATGGAGAGATTCTGAGTCTGAATTTTTTTACGAGATAGACCGGTTAGTTATGGAATTAGATAAACCCGAATATCATGTGATTGAGACACAGCTTCAAGCAGATGGAAAACAAGCATGGTTAGATACAAACAGAATCCCCCTACATAACGAAGAAAATGAAGTCGTTGGAGTTCTCGGTACTTACGAAGATATCACCGATCGAGTAAAAGCAAGGAAAAAATTGGAGAAGTCTGAAAAAAAATATCGCGAAGCTTATAATCAAGCAAATTTTTATAAAGATATATTTTCTCACGACATTTCCAATATCCTCCAAAATATTCAATCCGCAAACGACCTATTGAATATCTATTTAAATTCTAACATCGAAAACCGAATAGAAGATCGAATAAACGACTTGGTGGACATTTCAAAAACAATAAAAGAACAGATAATGAGAGGAGCGAGGCTGATAAATAACATTCAAAAATTATCGTATATTGAAGAAAGCCGTATCAATATCAAAAAACTCGACTTGTTTGACATTTTAAACGAATCTTTAAGGTATATATCAAATTGGAAGTATAAATATAATGTAAACATTCAAGTGGATACGCCACATAACTCGTTATATGTCTACGCAAATCATTTCCTTAAAGACATATTTGAAAATATTCTTATTAACGCAATAAAATACAACAATAACAAGATAGTTGAGATTAAAATCAATTTGAAAAAAAAAAAAAGAGCAGAAAGAAATTATATCCAGCTTGATTTCATTGACAATGGAATCGGTATTAAGGATGTGAGAAAAGAGAAAATATTTCAACGAGCCTATAATAAGGATAAAAGTATAAGTGGATTAGGTCTTGGTTTGTCTTTAGTGAAAAAAATAATAGAATCTTACAACGGGTTTATATGGGTCGAGGATAGAATACCAGGATATTATTCGAAAGGCACTAAAGTGATTTTAATGATCCCTGAGGCTCAATAATTACCCAAACCTTGCATATTACCGATTATTTCTTAAGTTAACTGAAAAGTTTCTTATTTTTCAATAAATAGTGCTTTTTTAAAAAACCACGAATAAAAACAATATAACTTTTAGTTCATTTTATACTCTGTCGATTATATAGAATTTTTAGAATGTATCGAGTAATATTTAATGATAATAGATTTTGAATTAATTAAGAAAAAGTGTGGGTATTCAAGAGTTGGTAGGATTAAAACTCTCAATTCCTCCAAAAATTACCTTAAAACCCCTGTACTTCTAGTACCTATCAATAAAATAGTAATGCAAATTATGGATTTCGTCTTGGAGTTTAAAAATCACAGATTTTTTATTATTTCCAACGAAGATTACCTTAAAACTCTATTTTTAAAGGAACAATATGAGAACTCTTATTTTATATTTGCCTACAATGGGACGTTGTTAAGATTTCAAGAAATTATTAAAAAAAAAAAGGAGAAATTATTAACGAGCAGCGTCATACCCTTAATTCCCTTTAATAATCCTACTACTACTTTAGATATCGATTTTACGGTCGATGAAATACACAATTACTTAGAACAAGCGTCAATGATTTTAGAAAAAAATAAAAATCTTGATTTCGGATTAACAATCAGAACATTCCATTATTCAGAAACAATTGATTTGTATCTCTCAACCATTAAAAAACACAAGAATCTGAAGATATTAAATCTAATGGACATATTCGACGATTTAAATAGATTCAGACAAATTCTAAAAACAATTATTAAAATAAAAAAAGAATTAGACAACAACCTCATATTGATGGTATCGGGAAGAATACTACCCAACCTTTATCCTATGTTAATATATTTAGGAGTTGACCTTATAGACAGTAGCTATTTATTATTTCTGTCGAGTGAAAATTTTTATAATACCACCGAGTTCTTATTACCCATTTACAAATTAAAATATCTTCCCTGCAATTGTGTAGCATGTAGAGGAAACTTAAGCAAATATTTAGAGGAAAAGTATTCTCTCGAAAAATTACGACTTTTATGCGTTCATAATCTTATGAGTGCGAATGCTTTCACGAATAAAATCAAACAGTATCTAAATTACGAGGATTACCGATTTTTAACAGAAAAATCGGCCTTTAACGACACCTACATCATATCGATGCTAAAAATATTGGATAAAGAATGCTTTGACGCATTAAAATATGAAACTCCACGCTATAAAAAAATAAAATCAATAAAGTGTTTAGGTGCATCATCTTATCATCGCCCAGATTTCAACTTATATAGAGAAAGAGTTGTCGAGAGATTCAATCCCGAATCTTGGACAAGGCTAGTTTTCCTTTTTCCTTGTTCGGCTCAAAAACCCTACTCAAAATCTAACTCACACCAAAAATTTTTAAGAGTTCTCCGAAAATTTAGCGAATTCCCGTCCTTCCAGGAGTTTATTTTAACTTCTCCTTTAGGCGTAGTTCCACGACAATTAGAGGATATTTATCCACCAAATTCATACGATATCTC
>WJKD01000053.1 GCA_014729315.1 Promethearchaeota archaeon
AAACTGCGGTGGGCAATTAATTTTTTTTTGTATGTTAGCTTCGATTGATGCTTTAAAATGTCGAAAGAATAATTTAGAAGTTAAATTATGATTATTGATATATTTTTTTTAAAAAATTTTGAGTCTTACAAAGAATTTTCAATTTCTCAGATTTAGTTTCAGTAAAAGAAAGAAAAAAATTTAAAAATCTATTTTAGGCATAACATCCTTCTTTTCTCTTCTTGATGGTTTGTATTTGAAGTATCTTCTTGATTCGCTGTCTTCCAGAACATAATTGCTTCCTCCTCCATGTTTCATGACACGATAGCGATTTGCTATGAGAAATCATGCAATAAGGATCAAGCAATCCAATTGGATTAGAGTATTGTCTTATGAAACCACGCCCGCCCATCGTTCGGAAGCAGTGGATGGCACTTTCAAATCCTAATTCGGTTGATGAGATTTTCAACCCCATAGCTTGAGCAGCCATTAATTTAGAACTTCCTAACTCGGGATTTTTATCTAATTCCCTCGTATATTGAAGGAGAGCCGAAACAAGTAAATTCATGTTGCGAATGTTTTTTGAAATGGGAAATCGAATTACTTGATATTCGTGTAGTTTTTTATTGAACTGTCTCCGATGTAGAGCATACGTATGCGAATAGAGGAGCTTTTTCATTGCATCACCTAACGCTTCAGCGCTGATTACTAAACGCTCCTCGGTAAGTTGGTGAAACATGATATCTAAACCATTTCCACTAAGAATGTTTTCCCTCGGTACCTCTACTCTATCAAATATTAGCCTACTTACAAAGGCATCGGTCATACCGTAGGTCCGAACTCTTGCCGATCGGAAATTCTTTAGTTGTTGGTCTTCCGTATCTACTATGACGGCAGCTAGCTGACCATTACTTAATCGTCCGTATACAATTATATAATTAGCAATCATCCCGTTTGTAATAAATACCTTCTTCCCCTTAATTACTAAATTTTCCCCTTTATCGATTAACCGCAATTCCATGTTGAATATGTCACTCCCTGCGTTGAATTCAGTCATTGCTGAGGCTCCAATCTTTCCTTCAATGGCTACAGGTTTTAAGTATTTCTCTTTTTGTATGCTATTAGCAGCGTATTCTACGGGATTGCAATATAATGTTCCGCCCGCTAATCTACCCATCTCAACACTGTAATTTCCGGCAATATATCTCTCACTATATTCTGACCATCTTCCACCGCATAACGCGTAGGCAATTAAAGCGTTTCTTGTCACTCTTCCTACTTCGTATTGAGATTCGTCTTGCATTATGGTGCTATAATAACCAGCATCTGCCAGTTTTTTCATAATACCTACTACGATGTCTTTCTTTTTATCTTGCGTAGGCTCCTCAACAAAATAGTTAAGTTCTTCTAACATCCTCAGATCCTTATCCAAGTCCCTTTCCAAAAACTCGTAGAAGTCCATAAGAAAATCTTTTTCTTCGGGCTTTAGGATAGGATTGTTTAACAAGTCTAGCTCTGCAACATACCGCTGAATCCTTATCGGTTCAAATTCTGAGAGTCTGGTGTCCACTTTTATTTTCACCTAATTCCTATATTTGAAATCATACAACTTTGCAATTCTCGATTTGATACTGAACAATTTGTATAATTTATCTTTTATTTATAAAATTACTCTTAATCCTAATAAATCCTAATAAATTTATAATTGATGAAATTCAAATATAAAATGTTATCAATAAGCATTTACACAAAAAAAATGTGAAAAATTGAACCCGCTTAAAGGGTGATATTAAATAAATGACAAGAAAAGTATGTATAATTGGTGTTGGCCATACAGATTTTAATTCAATGACTCCGGGAATGCAGTGGAAAGAATTTATGTACGAAGCATGTAACAAAGCATACATGGATGCTGGCTTAGATCCAAGAAAAGATGTCGATGGCTTCATTACATGCGCCGAAGATTACTGGGAGGGATTCAGTATTTTTGATGAATTTGTCCCAGATCAAATCGGTGCTTTGCTTAGACCGTGCTGCACAGTCTGTGGAGATGGTATATACGGTTTAGGAACGGCTTACATGCAAATTATGACGGAACTATTTGATGTTGTCTCCGTGGAGGCACATAGTAAAGCCTCTGATCTCTTGACTTACGGAGATATTGTTCTTCACGCTCTAGATCCCATTTTCGAAAGACCTGTCTCTGGTTCTATTGAGCGACCGAATTACGGTGGACTTCCATCTTATACGCCAGAGGACCCAAAACCGTTGGTGGGAGCTTCAGAAGATAAAGATCGTATCCATCCGTATTTCTTAGCGGGATTGGAAATGCAAAATTACCTTAAAACAACAGGTACCACTGAAGAACAGTGTGCTGCAGTTGTGGTAAAAAATAAGAAAAACGCGTTTTCAAATCCTTACGCAGATTACGAGTTAAACATCACGGTTGACGATGTAATGAACTCAGAGTACCTTTTTAAACCCGTGAAGCATTTAGATATTAGTCCTAATGTCGATGGTGCGATTTGTTTTGTTCTCGCAACAGAGGAAGTTGCAAAAGGTTTAGGAATTGAACCGATTTATCTTGAAGGTTTTGGTTGGTGTTCTGAAACGCCTTGGTTATCCACAAGAGGTATGAATGCAGATTACGCAAAAAAGGCCGCTAAAATGGCATTTAAAATGGCCGGGATTACACAACCTACCAAAGAAATAGATGTTGTAGAAGTCGACGATAGATTTTCGTTTAAAGAACTTCAACATCTGGAAGCTATAGGCTTAGCAAGGAAAGGAGAAGCTGGTGAGATGGCGGAAGAAGGCGCTTTAGATGTAAAAGGTTCACTTCCAACGAACACATCTGGAGGATCACTTGGAGTTGGCAATTCTCTTGAAGCTACAGGATTACAAAAAGCGTTAGAGATCGTGACACAATTACGAGGACATGCTGGAAAACGACAAGTTCTTGATGCAGAGATTGGATTGGCTCAAGCTTGGAGAGGTATTCCTTCGGGAAGCGGGGCAGTAGCAATATTAAGGAGGAATTAAGAGGTGATGAGAAAAAGATGAAAAAAGATGTTGCTGTTATTGGAGCCGGTATGACGCTTTTCAGAAGGCGTTTAAAAGAAACCGGGAAAGAACTTTCGTATTTAGCAGCTAAACAAGCTATGGAAGAAGCAGGTATTCAAAAAGATGATATTGACATGGTAGTTATGGGAAGTGCACCTGATGCTTTCGATGGAATTCATCAAAAGGGAGAAAATCTGCTTGATGGAGCAGCTGGTGCTGGAAAACCATATGTTAGAGTATTTAACGGAGGGGGCACTGGAGTTTTTGCTCCTATCGCAGGCTGGTGGCATGTCGCATCAGGAGTCGCGGATGTATGTTTAGTAATAACCGAAGAAAAGATGGGAAATTGTTATCCTCATCCTCAAACTGCCTTTAGACATATCTGGGATCCAGTCCTCGATAGACCTTTAACGCCAAATCTTGTATGGTTATTTGCGATGGAAATGAACAGATATATGACTGTTCATAACATTAAAAAAGAAGATATCGCTCGAGTTGCCGTAAAAAATAAAAGAAACGCTGTTGGACATCCATGTGCTCAGCTTGCTGATCCAAACATCACGGTTGACGATGTTTTAAATTCAGAAATGATGGCATGGCCCGTTCAGAGACTAGACATAAGTCCTCCGAGCGACGGTGCTGCCGCCTTGATATTTTGTAACAAAGATATCGTCCATCGATTTACTGACGACCCCGTATTCATATCCGGAGTTGGATGGAACATAGATAGTACAATCTGGACGAACAGAGATTTGTACTTTCCACGATACGTGTCCTTGGCAGCAAAAATGGCTTATAAAATGGCAGGTATACAAAATCCACCCAAAGAGTTAGATTTTGCTGAACCTTACGATCCGTTCGATTACAAAGAACTCCATCACATGGAAGGATTGCAATTATGCAAGAAGGGAGAAGCTCCCATATTAACGCGCGAGGGAGTGACCCAGCGCGACGGGGATCTTCCTATTTGTCCTTCTGGAGGGCTTCTGGGCGTTGGAAACCCAATTGCGGCTACTATGGGTCAGAAAGCGTGCGAAGTATACTGGCAATTAGCAGGCAAGGCTGGCAAGCGACAAGTTCCTGGTGATCCAAGAATGGGATTAGGACAGGCGTGGGGAGATATAATGCAAATGGCTACCGTAATGATCATGAGGAGAGGATAGAAAAATGGAAGAAGAAAAGAAATTTGAAGGATATCCGAAAAGCGCACCTGGAACACATGTAAGATCTTCCGACATACGAGACAAGAAAATAACTTACACATGGTGGGAACCCGAAGTCCAATATAGTTGGTCACTTGGTCCTGCGATGAGCAAATTTTTAGAAGGTCTAAAGGAAGGAAAGATCTTAGGAATTCACTGTAAAAGATGTAAACGTGTAATCGTGCCTCCTAGGATGTTTTGCGAATATTGCTACGGACCTACCGAGGAATGGACTGAGCTTAAAGATACGGGAACGATAGAAACCTATTCTATTTCGTATTTAGATCCGAACGCACGCCGAATCGAGGAACCGATATTAATTGGAGTGATATCAATTGACGGGGCATCCCCACAACATGGTTTCATGCATTATTTTGGGGAGATGTCAAAGGATGAGATAAAAATCGGCATGAAGGTGAAGGCGGTATGGAAATCTCAGGAGGAACGGGAAGGTTCCATAACAGATATCAAATATTTTAAACCCTTGAAGGGAGGTGGAATGTAAATGACGTTTACCGAAAAACAGACGGATCCCACAGCTCCAACGCATTGGCGGGGCGATATGCAAGCCGATTATTTTTACGCAAATGGAGTTGCTGGAGACAAGTTCTTTAAACATCTCAAGCAAAACGACAGTTTTTTGGCTTCAAAATGTCCGGAATGTAATAAAATCTACTGTCCGCCAAGAATGTATTGCGAAGACTGTTTTGTAGACATACCCGACAGCCATTGGAAGCAAATTCCGGCAACCGGAACGATTCGGTTATTCACTATTGCGAAATTAAATGCACACGGGAAAAAATTGGACGCTCCTAAAGTCATGGCGCTAATCGATGTGGATCAGACTGATGGTGCCATGTTAGGAGTAATCAACACTACAGATTTAGAAGCGGATCTCACCGATAAAAAAGTAAAAGCAGTACTAAAACCCCAAACGGAACGAGAAGGAACATTAAAAGATATTCGTTATTGGCAGTTGCTTTAATCAAAAATTAATTCAATTTTTATTTTTTTTAATTTTTTCAAAATTTTAACTCTATTATCTGCTTTAGTCAATGATATGGTAGGTTTCATTAGATAATAGTGAAACAGATAAACAAAATAAGTAAAATAAAAAAAAGAAAACTTAAGCTGAGACTTTTTATATACTTACTTGATCGTTTTTACAGTTAAAAATCTTTCGTGCTTCCGCTCCTTGGGCAATTTCTCGACCAGAGATTTCAGCTAATTTTTTTGCCCACTTTACTTGCTCCCAGCTTCCTTCAGCTAACTCTCCGTCAGGATTTCGAATATTATCTTCAAGACCCACTCTTACATGACCTCCCCAAGCAGCAGCACATAAAGCAGCTTGAAACTGTTGTTTTGCTACTCCACATACGCTCCATGTTGCTCCTTCAGGTTTTAAATTGAGTAAATAAGCGAGTGCATCTATAGAGAAAGGTTGACCGCCTAATACACCGAAGACAAACTGGAAGTGAAGAGGTTGTTCGAACAAACCTTCTTGTTTATTGAGGAAAAGCATATTATGCATTCCTCCCATATCATAAATCTCCATTTCAGGTTTCGTGCCAGCGCGCTTCATCTTCTTTGCAAATTTCTCAATGGTACTAAAAGTGTTAGTGAAAACATTATTTTTAGCCATAATGACTTTTCCTGTTTTAAAGTCCCCAACGCTAAAATTCATTGAATTTGTATTTAACGACGCTAGTGGAGGCTTAAATGTCTCGACAGGTTTAATTCTTTCTTTCTCTGTCGCAACAGCGCTTATTGCTGAGCTTAAATTAACGATGACATCAGGAGCCTTTTCCTTGATACGCTTAACAGTTGCTCTGATAATATCTAAGTCGGGTGTCGGGATACCCCCTTGCTCAACATCTCTTGCATGGATGTGGACGATTGCTGCTCCCGCATCGTAGCACTTCTTTGCTTCTTCGGCAAATTCTTCAGCTGAATATGGGACTGCAGGATTTTGTTCCTTTCGCGTGACCGCACCAGCTAAAGCTGCGCTTATAACCAGCTTATTTTCTGGGTTATTTGAAAATTCTTCCATAAAATATCACTTTACCTTTTTTATTGACTTTTTTATTCTATTCAATTTAATTGAATTTAATGAATACATTATATATCTATGGGTTTATATATTTTATAACTATTCCCAACCATTCTTTTTTAGTTTGTTTTAGAGAATTTTCTGAATTTCTCTTGTTTTTAAAAGAATTTGGATTGATAGTTGATTAATTAATAATCATGTTCATATTTAAAGGTTTAAATCGCACAATAATGACCAATAATTAGGATAATAAGAGATATTTCTTCACTCAAAAATTGCTGAAATTTGTAGTGTGATTTTGAAAAACTACATAATTGAGAAAAAGTCGGAAATAAACATTTATATTGATTTTCATCCAAAATTAATATAATCCACATATTAAAAATGTAAAAATGAAGATCAAATAGAGAGAAAAATAATATGGAAGGTAAAGTTGCAATAGTTGGAGTTGCACAGACCGAGTATGAACTGAATAAAATCGACCAAACTTATATGGAGTTAACTTTTGAAGTAGTAAAGAAACTCCATAATAAATTAGGGATAACAAACGACGATGTAGGATCTGTGATTACGAGTTCGAACGATTTCAACGACGGGAGAACGATCGCAAATATGGCAGTGCAAGACGGTGTTGGTTCAGTGGGTAAATCGGAATCAAGAGTATCCGGAGATGGCGCGTTTGCTTATGTCTACGCTGCGATGCGTGTTTTATCTCAAGAATACGATACTGTTTTGGTTGTTTCCCATACAAAGTGTTCCGAGGGCGATCAGTGTCTCATCAATAATTCTATTTTTGATCCCTTTTACCAGAGACATCTGGGAATAGATCAAATTTCTGCTGCTGGACTAATGGCTAATATGTATATGACTAAATATAAAATCACTGAAGAACAAGCAGCAAAAGTCGTGGTCAAAAATAGAAGGAACGCTCTGAATAATCCTTTTGCTCACATAAAGAAAGAAGTTTCAGTAGAGGACGTTCTCAATTCGCCTCTATTAGCTCATCCTTTGAAGGAATTAGACTTACCGCCGTATAGTGATGGGGCCGTTGCTATGCTCATCGCTAACGAAGAAACGGCAAAAAGACTAACGGATAATCCTGTATGGTTAAAAGGTTATGCAAGTTGCACTGACGCATATTATCTTGGGCATAGGACCATGACGGATTTGATTGGTTTAGAATTAGCAGCGAAGGAAGCTTATAAAATGGCAAATATTAACGATCCCGTTAAGGATATAGATGTCGCAGAAATAAGCGAGAATTTTAGTGCTCACGAGCTCATGATTTACGAAGCGTTAGGTTTTTGCGGAAAAGGTGAAGGAGGTAAATTTATTGATAGCGACGATACTCAGATAAATGGAACTATTCCAGTGAATCCATCGGGGGGAGTTTTATCTAGTAATGTCCCTATGGCAAATGGATTGATTCGTGTTGCTGAAATAGCTGAACAGTTGATGGATAAAGCAGACAAGCGACAAATACCAGGAGCAAAGACGGGGCTGGCTTATGGAATGAATGGTATATGTTCCCAAGGAAATTGTGTGTTGATATTTGGAGGTGAACAATAAAAATGTCGCGACACGATGTAGCAGTAGTAGGAATAGGTCAAACTAAATTTAGGAGTAAAAGAAGAGATGTTAATATCCCTGAAATGATATACGAGGCTGTTAAAGCAGCTCTTGACGATGCTCAATTAGAACCAAAAGATATTGATGCCATTCTTATAGGTAATATT
>WJKD01000581.1 GCA_014729315.1 Promethearchaeota archaeon
AGGATAACGCGGGCAATCGTGCAGAACTTCCAAAATCAAAGAATTATTTATCTATCAGCGTCGAATCACAAAATGAAATTCCCCTGGATACACTTGGCTATCCTATTTACTTAACAAACGGAGAAAATCAATCTGATTATCAGCTTTTTTCCATTCCGTTAATATTAGAAAACGCATCACCAGATTGCGTTCTTATTGACGATTTGGGAGATAATTTGTGCGGTCAGAACTGGCGCTTTTTTGAGCATAAAGAAGCTAATGATTACATAGAATTTCCAAATACCGCTAATTTCTTTCCTGGGAAAGCCTTTTGGCTTATTACGAAAACCAGGACCAAATTAATTGATACAGGTCCCTGTCGTTCACTTTTTCTCACAGATACTTCAAAAGTTCTTGCTGAGGATACATCAACATTTAAAAATATTAGCTTATCGGATGACTGGAATCTCATTGGAACTCCATTTAATTTTCCAATTCCATTCGATAGATTGCAATTAGCCAATGGCTGGGATTTAGAAGATAGAATTATAACCTTTGACAGTACATGGGTTGGGCTATCTGCTGATTCGTCTTTTGAGCCCTGGACCGGATATGCAATTAAAACAGGGGAAATTACTGAACTCATAGTAAATCCGGATGTCTATTTAGAAAACTCAGGTTATTTAGAAAAAGTCTCCACTTATCCGCTATGTGAAATACAAATTGAAGCGAATGTAGGAAAGACGAAGGATATTTACACTGGCTTTGGTATTCATTCTGAAGCTTCACCTGAATGGGATAGTTATGACCGCTTTGAGCCACCTCCAATGGGTGAAAATTATTTAATGACTTATTTTAATAACAAAAAATGGACCACACATCCTGATATTTATGCTTATGATTTTCAACCACTCAATAAAAATTATAATGAATGGACGCTCGAATCACGCACGAATATAGCAGATTTACCTATTTCATTAAAATTCATAGGTATAAATTCAATTCCAGATTCTCTTGATATCTACTTACAAGATAAAAAATTAAATGCCGTTCAGAATCTTAAAACAAATAATTATTACAAATATACTACTCGTGATGGAAACGAAATAAGGACTTTTAAACTAATTATTGGGAAAAATGATTATTTAACACAGAATAAATCTGATCTGTTTAAACCGAGAGACTATATTCTCTATCAGAACTATCCCAATCCATTCAACCAGAGCACAACAATTCGATTTGCTTTGCCAAGGGAAAGCATTGTAAACCTGACAATTTATAACATGCTCGGCAAGCAAATTAAAAAGCTAATTAATAACAAACGAATGAGCATGGGCACTCATTCCGTAATTTGGAATGGATCGGATGATAATCATTCATTAATCTCAAGCGGGATATATCTGTGTTTGTTGGATGTTGAGGGGGATTTGTCGAGAATAAAAACGGTATTGATGAAGTAACATAATTACAACATCAATGGTTATAGTTAAGTTACTTATTTTCAGAATCTTATAATTTAAATTTCACAATTAGCTATAAAATAGATAGCCTCACAACTTGACTATTTATTCAGGATATAGAACAATGATTCTAAATAGAATAAATACCTACATCAAAATAAATTTAATAATAATTGTATTACTTTGTACAACGACTAGAGCCAATAATAAGATAATGATGGACCTTGATTATCTAAAAAAAAATAATGCAATTGTATATTCATCTACCCCAAACACTTTAATAAATAATGAGATTGACATTTCTAAAATTCATAAATCATTAGAAGAAGAACTTGAATTTAAACTAAACCTGATATCAGACAATGATGAACTACCCAAACAATTTCCAACTTCCTCTAAGTTAAATGAATACATTAACAAAAAAGAAATATATCCTGTATTCCATATTGTGTTTATAAAAATTCAAAATAAAGTTAACATCTTTATCGAAATTTATACAGCCGAGGAGAAAAATAGCTTAAAAAAGCCAATTACCTTAGATCTAAAAGTATTTGAGTACAGCAGGATCAGCAAAGAAATCGCAAAATACATTCGTCAAAATATGGATTTAGCTATTAAGTTTAACAAATCATTTTATTTTAAAAGCGTTCTCTTCTTATTTATAACAAAAATTTTATATGATTTAATGCATACGGATGAGCTTAATAAACAAAAACTACCTAAGCCACCATTACTTCCTTAGCTAATAAATATCATAATAAATATGCGGGTACTAAAATGAGAAATAAAATTTATTTGAGTTTACTAATTACATTCATAATATTTTCTTGCGGTAGCAGTTTAAGCAACATCAAGATCAATCAATTTAATAAAGCAAAGAATTTTTTTAAAAAAGGGAGATATGAAGCGGCAATAACTACATTAGACAGTTTGTTAAATTATGTTAATGAAACTCAAGAAATGGAATTCAGCAACAAATGCTACATTTTGTTAGCTAAATCTTATTATGAAACATGTCGTTACATTGAAGCACATAGCGCATTTAAATCCCTTTACTACAGAATGGACTTTACGTCAGATTTATACATATATCTTGCAAAAACTTTAGAGAAGATGGGCAAGAATGATGAAGCGATTGAATTCTATATTGAAGCTAAAAAAAAGGATAATTCATTTAGCAGAGTTTTTTATGAAATCGGATTTCTATATTTTAAAGATAAAGATTTTTTAAATTCCGAAAACAATTTCAATTATTTTTTACATGAAAATAAAAATTCTGATTCACTATTAATTCAAGCCAACTTTTATTTAGGAGAAATAAACTTTTTTAATAAAAAATTTCAAACGGCAGAAAAAAATTATAAAAACGCGCTAAAAAAAGACAAATACTTACTTAAAGAACAAAAAGATACTTTATATGTTCACATGGCTACAATTTATAACCACACTAATTCTCCAGAAAAAGAAGAACAAATTCTCAAAAGTATGATAGAAGATACAAAGACAAAATCACACAAAATATTAACACGATATCAGGATGCAAAAGAAAGAAGTAAACAACGAAAGGAGGCTGAGAAATACTTTCAGTTAGCACAGAATAATCTAAACGATAAAAACTATAAGAAAGCACTTGAAAACTTTATAAAATGTCGAAATCATGATTCTGAATATCCTCTGGTTGATGATAAGATCAATTTCTACACATATCTAAATGAAGGTATTAGCTTTTTACATAGAAATCCTTATATCGCACGCGAAAATTTCAATATAGCTGAGAATTACAAAACAAACTTAAAAGAAGGTGAACTCGCAAATTCATATGCGGTCAGGGCTACGGAAATAATAACAACACGAGCGGATTCCGATAGATTATCTCGAATTGGTAACAGCCTAAGAAGAAGTCAAAAAATAGAAGATCTTGAACGTGCCATATATACACTACAAAATGCAATTCATTTAGATAATAGCGATCCATCCAAAAAAGAATCATTAAATCAAGCTCGATATGATGTTGCTCTAGCTTATCTAAAAAATAGCGATATTGATAAATCTCTTACTCATTTAGAAATGATCAGCGAAGGATCAACCTCATTTACCGTTGCTCAGAGAACCATAGAAGGTATAAGATTAATATCAAGCCAGATAAATCAAATTTATCAGTTAATTAATAATAACGATTTAAAACTTGCTATAGATCAATTAAACCATTATTTTGATAAATATGAAAATTGCAGAGCTTTACTTATCGATGCTTACTTAAACATCGCTCAAAAATATCTTGAAAAAGTTTGTCTTAGGTGTGCATTCAAATTCTATGAGATTGTACACTCAATAGATAAAGAAAATAAAATAGCAAAAAATTTCAAAATAAAACTCAGCAATTCTTTAAGCTGGATCGAAGATTATAAAAATAAATCCCAAAAATATTGTGATGATGCAAATTATGATAATGCCAGAAATCTCTGGAAAGCCTTGCAAACAAAAATACTTATTGAACTATTTGATGATAATATGGACAAAAAAATTTATGAGATCGAGAAAGAACAAATTATTATCGACAAAATGAATCCTCCGCTTTCTCAAATTCTTGACTCTTTCTTGAAAATAAAAAGAGAAATCCCATTTAATTGTGAATGTAAAATGTAAACTTATTTTACTATGTACAATTTGAACAAAAATAAGGCATGTAAAAAATTTGCTCAGTGTCTTTCGGATTAAAATGATATAAATAATTGATGTCATTAATTTAATAAAAATATTTAATCAACTATAGCGACTAATCTAAATTTAACAGTATAATTATGTTTCATTAAAAATATATGTTCGGCACATTTTTTGCATTTGGAGTAAAAAAAAACTAAAAAAATTGGTGATAAAAATGAAATTCAATAAAATGTTAATTATTTGCGTGCTCGTGTCAATTCTACATTTTAATTATGTCTATTCTCTGACAAACAATGGTTTTATTGTTGTGCCAATTGAGTCAAAATGTTACAGTAGTAGCGAACTAAACGAGGTTAATAATTACTTGATTTCAAAATTGAGAGACTTAGATAAAAACAATTTTCGACCAAGTCATGAAATATATAAACAAGTTGGCGATAATGATAAATTAATGAAAATTTTAAGAGACCCCTCACAGATTAAACAATTAAGTGATAAACTAAATGTAAGATATATTATTACAAGCTATATTACGAAAATAGATAAGCGTCTCGCTTTAAGCATAACAATTTATGATACAAAAAATGGTGCAAAAAAATATATCGCTGCCGATAGGAAAAATTATAGTACTAAAAATTTTAAAAAAGAAATAATCCCGACATTAGCAAAACAAATTAATAAATACTGCAAAAATGTAAAATGATATGGACAGGACAAATTATAAATTATCTGGTAGGAATATTTTGCTTGATATTGCTAATTAATTAAATGCTATAACATGGAGAAAAAATATGATTATTGATAAAATAAAATGGAAATTAACAGATTTCTTTTTGCTGTTACCATTATTTTATCTGTTCCTATGGAATCACTCCTATAATGAACAAGTGCTTTTAATTACTGCTTTCTCGAGCATTTTATTTTTATTTAGTTTTTCAAAACTACTTGAGAATTCAAAATATAAAAATTTTTTTTTAGGAAGTACTATTTTGTACATCTTCGCTGGTACAATAATTTCCTTCAAAATTTGTTCTGATACAATTCTGAGAATTTTCGGTTTTATAGGACTATTTTCATTTTTAATACTATTCATTTCGTCAATAAGCATAATTATGGCATTTTTCATCAACCAAAATAATAAAACTAAGACTGTTACGAAAGACAGGTTGATCGATTTGTTGCCTGGAGATCAAACACAACGGGAGCAAACTGCTGATATTATAATTTTGGTGATCGAAGATATCGTGAAAAAAGTTAGTGGATCAAAATTGTTAAAATTTATCGCACCTTTCATATCATTCATTACCGGTTTATTCACTGAATATATAGCTGGAATATTTTTTAAATAGATGAACAAATTAAATGCAAAAATTTAATTCAAATCCTTGTGCTTATCTAGTTTTAATCTTCTTTTTTTCTTTATTTTTAAACAATGATTGTTTATCTCAGAATTACATTGATAAGAGATATCAATTAAGTGCAACATTTATCTTCTCTGGAAAAGCAACTACTAACAGTACTTCTATTTCATATTTTGGATTCGATTCAAGACTTAATTATTTCATTTCCTCCAAAATTTTAGGATCTATAGAATATGAGTATAAACATCAAATTAAAGCTAACTCCTTTAATTATCTCTTACAATTTTTAACCTTCAATTTTCCCGATAAATATAGCGATGTGTATTTTGGAATTGGAGGGAAATATTCTTATTATAACCACGAAAGAATTTATTTTCGTGGACATACATCAAATATTTTGTTACAAATACAATTTAAACTGAATGAGTTCTATTCAATTTTCAAATCTAATTTCATCATTTTTTATAATTCCAGCATAGGTATTTTTAATGGAAGCACAAGTATCGATTTTTATCAAACTGAGCGGTCGCTATTGAATTTCACATTAACTACTGGAGTACGTTATCAAATTACTGATTCATTTGCTAGCGAAATAAAATATAATAGTTTAGTGCTTAATCAATTATTGTCCGAAAAAAACTGGATATTATGCATATTATATTATTTCTAGAAATAGTGTTATGGCTAAAATTAATTTAGTTGCTATTAAAATACAAAATGAAATAAAATTATAAAATATAATGAAAATACTACATTTCAAATAAAGTTCCCCAAAAGAGCCCCACTCCCCGGGGCTCTTTCCAACAACCTACCCCAAATCCCGAACTGTGAAAAGACAATAAAAACGACGATTGCGGAGCTGACAGTATAGTTGATCATCCGTCGGTTTCGATACTTGCGTTTTGAAAGTGGAATCATAAATTATAATCCCATCGTCCCTTTCGGTCTGATATTAAGCACCAGCACCGCCCCTTCCCCAAACACTCCCTCCATTTCCTGCACATATCGATCCACTGCACCATCGGGCATAAAAACCTGAATTGTACCGGCAAAGCCGCCGCCGTGGACGCGGCAGGCGCCGTCGTCGAGTTGGCGGAGGTAGTCTTCGGTGAGTTTCAGTGCGAGGGAAACGCCCTGTTCATCCGGTTTTTTGATAGTGTAGCAGTTTTGTAGCCATCGGAAGGAGGAGTTGCCGGAATCCCGGACGAGCTGCAAAAATGCGGGGAAATCGTTGTTTTCCAACGCGGTGACTTGTTCCAGCACTCGCTGGTTATCTGACAGAAAATGCAGGACACGCAGTATTGCCCGGTCGCCGACTTGTTTGCGCAGGGCAGGGATGTTTTCAATGACTTGCTCCCGCGTCAATTCTCTGGCAACAGTTGCGTTGAAAAATTGCGCCACGGTTTTCATTTCGGCAGGGTTGGATGCATAATCGTCGGTGAGGTCGGCGTGGCTGCCGCCGGTGTCGACGACCAGTAATTTGTAATCCAC
>WJKD01000582.1 GCA_014729315.1 Promethearchaeota archaeon
GCGTACTTGTGTGCGGATTAAGCGGTGCTGGAAAATCTACTTTTCTTTCTTTTTTAAAGGAGAAAACATTTATCGAAAAAAATCCCACTTTAGGAAAGGAAGTCTTTGATTTTGACATACAAGGATTCAAAATCGAATTTTTTGATATGGGAGGGTTAAAAGAATATAGATCTTTATGGAAGGCTGAATTACATGATGTTGATCTATTAATATTTATAGTTGACTCGACTGATGAAGGAAAACTAAACGAAGCTAAGATTGAATTATCTAATCTTGCTGGATCATCAGAGGATACATCATTTCTCGTACTACTAAATAAAGTTGACAGAGAAAACGCCTTATCCACCGAAGAAATAATTGAACGCTTGGATCTTAAGCAAAATAAAAAATATGACTTCATAAGAATTTCCAGTAGAACAGGCTTTGGACTATTTAAAGCTTTTAACCGCATCTTTCGTATTTTAACGGGAAAAGGATTACAAAAAAATATTAAGGCTAAAGCTTTCACAATCTATGATAAAGGCGGAGTTCCACTCACTACAAAAGAAGGAAAATATGATTCAAAAGAGGTGCTCTCAGGCGGATTACTGTCAGCAATGACAACATTTGTAAAGCAATCCTTCCACTCGGATTTAAACACCGTAAAGATGAAGGATTATATCATCATTATTCAGAAAACAAACCATCTTATGGGATCGCTAATAATTGAAGATGTTGAGAAACCTATAGTCAAGGAAGCTGAAGAAAACCTAAGGTTGTTATTACAACATTTAGAAAAATTATGTCCCGAACTGAAAAAAGATAAACTAAATCCTCAAAAAATAGAAGATCTGGTCCAAGATTATTACGAAAACATTTTATAGATTCGATTTCTTCAATGAGATCTTAAATTGATTCTTTACCTCTTATAAACCCTTGACTCGATTTGTATTTATAATTTAATTATCATGGTCAGACTAATTAAGTTTTAAACCTCTCAAAACTGATATCTAAATAGTAAAAAATTTGGTGATTTGTGATGAGTAATGAAAAACCTAATTTAAAAAAAAGAAGCGACCAAATCTTTGAAGTTATAAAAAATACTGCCTTTTATTACGCTCCCCTGGGAATAATAAGTGGAACGGGATTAGAAGAGAAAGAAATCCACAAAAAACCCTTTATAGGTGTGGTGAATACTTGGAACGAGTTAAATCCAGGTCATATGCATCTAAGACATTTAGCAGAAGGTGTTAAGTTCGGTATCGCAGAGGCTGGAGGTACTTCCTTTGAGTTTAACACGGTGGCCCCATGCGATGGCTGGGCTAATGCTAATATAGGAATGCGATTTATTCTTCCCCAAAGAGATATCATTGCTGATTCAATAGAAGCGATGGTCGAGGCTCACCGACTCGACGCTATTGTAACGCTTTCATCTTGCGATAAAATAAATCCAGGTGTGTTAATGGCTGTGACAAGATTGGATATTCCTACAATATGCGTGCCCGGAGGACCCAATTTATTCGAAATAGCGTTTATGCCTGGCTACGAGGGTGTTGACGTTAAGATATACGACGATTTTAAAAGAAAAACAAGTTGTATCTCGTGCGCTACAGCGGGCGCTTGCGAATTCATGGGAACTGCGAATACCACTCAATGTCTTATGGAAGCGTTTGGAATGACTTTGCCCAACGCAGCAACGATACCTGCTTTTACACGAATGAAATACGTTATTGCGAAAAATTCTGGAAGAAAAATTTTGGATCTGCTTAAGAAAAACATCACGCCATCTCAGATTATGACTGAAAAATCATTGGAAAATGTGATGACGATTGACGCTGCTATAGGGGGCTCTACAAACGCAGCTTTACACATTCCTGCTATTGCTCACGAAATGGGTATCGATTTTGATATCGAATCTTTTAACGAATACAGTAAAAAAGTCCCTATGATTGTTAACACTTCACCTTCGGGAGATTATGGTGTTTCGGATTTATACGGTGCTGGAGGAATTCCCGCTGTCATGAGTAGAATCAAAGATTTCCTTAATCTTGATTGTATGACGGTCTCAGAAAAAAATATTGGACGATTAATTAGAAGAGTGAAAGTACTCGATGATAATATAATTAGACCTTTGGAAAATCCGGTTTTTCAAGAAGGAGGGACAGTCATATTGAAAGGAAATCTAGCACCAAAATGCGCTGTAGTCAAACAATCCGCCGTAGGAAAAAAAGAACTCTTAAAGTTTGAGGGTCCCGCAAAAGTGTTTGATTCAGAGATGGACGCGCTTAAGGCTTTATCCGCTCACAAAATAAATAACGGAGATATAGTCGTAGTAAGATACGAAGGTCCAAAAGGAGGACCAGGGATGCCTGAATTGGTTGCGTTAACTTCAAACCTAATGATTAGACAAGATATGAGTGATTACGCGTTAATTACAGACGGAAGGTTTTCAGGAGCTTCGCAAGGGCCTTGCATCGGTCATGTAAGCCCTGAAGCATATGTAGGAGGGCCAATAGCTATAATAAAGACTGGAGATATAGTTAAAATAGATATCCCCAATAGAAAACTCGATTTTGACATCTCAAAAGAAGAAATAGAAAAACGATTCGAAAATTGGAGACCTCACGAAAGAGATATAAAAAGTAAAACACTTTTAAAATACCGAGCTTTAGTTGATTCTGCTGCTAAAGGTGCTATCCTTCGTTTTTAGAATAATAGAAGTAAAATTAAATTTTAATATCTTCTCTTTTTTTGAATAATTCTGAGAGTTTTTCATTAATAGAATGTAACGTATTCTCGTAAGTTCCTACTAAATTTTTTAGTTCTGAGGAGATTCGATCGTCTAATTCTATTGCTTTCTTAACATATTCTAAGGCGGAATCGTAATTTTTTTTCTTAAATTTAATTTCTCCGATAAATAATCTGGAGTTTGCGTAATCCGGGTATATTTCAAGACTTTTTTCATAGAATTTTTCGGCATTATCTAAGTCTTTTTTTAAAAAATAACAATTCGCCATATTGTACCACGCTTCTGAGAAGGTATCGTCTAACTCCACCGCCTTTTCAAAAGATTTGATCGCTGAATCGAGTTGTTCTCCGAATTCTTGAGCCAATCCCATATTGTTCCACGCTTGCTTATCTTCTGGACTTAATTCTACTGCCTTTTCGTATTTGTCTATTGCTTCTTTGAATTGATTTAATCCAAGATATGCGTTTCCGAAGAGAAAATATGTTTTTTGGATGGAGTCGTCTAATTCAATAGCTTTTTTACAACTCTCCAGAGTATGTTCGTAATTTTTGTTTTTCAATTGAATCAATGCTTCATTATTTAGCTCTCGGACATAAACTTCGAGTATATCTTCTTGTTTTTGTCTTTCTAAATCGCTATTATTGAATTTTTTGCTGACTTCTAAAGCCTTATCAAATTTTTCATAGCATTCTTTAAATTTTTCTGCTTTGGCTAATTCTATCCCGAAGTCTTTTATGATTTTGATAGTTTTTACGATTTGTTCGTCAATTAGTTTAGGATTTTCGATTTTATCTATAATTTTCAATGCTTCGTCAAGGAATTCAATCCCCTTAGAATAATTTCTTTTATTGCCCGATAGTACGCTAAACGAAATGTTTGCATTGGATATTTTTACTAATTGATTATCTTTAACAACTAAGTATTCTATAAGATCGATAAACTTCAGTGCCTTTTTAAAGAGATCCATGGAAGTTTCGAACTCGCCTTCGTCAGCTCTTTTTTTACATTGCTCAATCAGCAAATTTATTTGATCTGCGTAAACATTGTCGATAAGGTGTTTTACGTCGCTAATTTTTTTGTTTCTTTCTTCAGGATCGGTGATTAACTCCGCTTTTTCTAATTCCTTTTTTAACTCCTCTAATTTTTCTTCGAATTTCATCTGTTCTTCTTCAATGAATCCGTCTGAAACAACTTGCTTCATCTCTGCTTTGTATAGAAGATTTTTGATTCTACTTACTTGTCGATCCATCTCTTTCGAAAGATACATTTTATTCGTAATGCTTAGCGCATCGCTGAAGATCTTTCTAGCTTCTTCGAATTTTTTCTCCACTAAAAGGTTTTTACCTTCTTTTACGATAGAGTCTATTTCTGCTAAATAAATTTGATTAATGCTGTCCTTTATTTTTTCTATTTCTATGTTATCATCTTCCGCACAAGGCATGTTCTTAGCGATAGAGAGAGCTGAATACATCTCGCTTATTGCTTTATCGTACGATTCTTCATTGACATAATCTTTGCTTTTATTTATACGTATATTGATTCCCGATGTGCATGTCTCGTTTATTAAATCATCGAGCTTCTCAACGTATCGATCTTTCTCTGAGGATTCGATCATTTTTTCTGCAATATTGAGTGCGTTAGTAAAAGTTTTTGCTGCCTCTTGGACTATTTTAATAGATTCCTCGTAATTTTCTTGTTTTATCAGCTTTTCTCCTTCGTTCTGTATTGGTTTAATTCTTTTAATAAGAATTGGATTTGCAAGATTACTTATTTGATCAATATAATTTTTCTTTTCCTCTGAATCGAACATATCAGAGGCTAAATGATAAGCCTCTCTTAATG
Organism: Promethearchaeota archaeon; assembly: GCA_014729315.1. The sequence continues at coordinate 4,571 of WJKD01000582.1, forward strand.
TTTTTAAACCGTCATCAATCTTATCCGAATTAATCTCAGTTTTTCCTTTATCTATCAATGTGAGAATCTGAGAGATATAGACTTCGTTAATTTTTGTTTTGATTTTGGTCATATTTATATCCTTTAGTTCGGAGCTATACATTTCTCTCGCTATATCTTCAGCTACTTTGTATAGTTCGAGTGCTTCTTTAGGTTTATTATTTTTAAAGAAATCATCCGCCTCAGCAACAAGACCGTTAAAATTTTCATTGTAGGTCTTGTTAATAAGCAATTTGATCTCCTGAATTAGTTTATTATCTAGATCAGAACTAAAAATTTTTTTTGCGTCTTTTAGTGTTTCCTTAAAAATATCGATCGCGTCGTTAAAATTTTGATTTTTTAAAGCTACTTTTCCACTCTGGATTAGTTCTTCTAACTCTGTAAGGCTAGTTTGATGATTAATCTCTTCGGTTTTAGAGTATCTTAGATTTTCGTCTCGGATATTATAGCTAATTTCAAGAGCAGCCTTAAGAGCATTATTTGATTCCGTAAAATCTTGCTTCTCTCGTAATTTCTCGGCATTCTCAATTATATCATCAATCTGAGAAGAATATGCCTTATCAATAAGATCCATAATTTTTTCTACTTCTTCTTCTCGATCTTCTAAGTCTGTGCCTTTAATTCTAAGTATGCTTATGCCTTCTCTATAGCTCCTAACGGCTTCTTCGTACTCTTTTTTCTCCTTAAGCTTATCTCCTTCTTTAAGATATGGCTTAACTTTTTTGAGTATTTTAGCTTTTCCCATTTTATCCAACTTCCTCTGATTTCTCTTAATCTTTTTCTTGCTATAATGTCGAATTGAAGAAAATTGTTAAATGATTTCTGTTCAAAAGGTTATTTGATTCAATTCGATCAATTTTTATTCAATATTAATATAATAAAAAAAACTTAAAATTAATATTTCTATTCAAAATATTACATTTTCTCTTTTTTAGCAAAGTTGATAATATTGCTAATTGATAGTTTTAAGTTAAAAATGTCCATTTAAATTCAATCTGTAAAATATAGATGTTCATCAAACCCAGTTTCAGCAACTAAGTCCTGCCCAAGCTTTTGTATTGCTCTCTTTGAGGGCGTTCGGAGGATTCGTTTCGCAACTCGTATTACCTTTTCTAACTTGCCAGTTGAAAACTCTCTAACAATGTTATCGTATCGCGAAAAATCGATACCTGCTGTATATACTCCTGCGTTTCCATGTCCAGCTTGGCTAGAAACTTGCCAATGCTCAACTTTTAATTCAATCGAGGAGAGAAGGTGTGAACAAAAAAACCAATCTTGTAATAAATCGAAGCGCTTCGATTTTCGTTTAGTATCCTTAAGAATTTTCTGGGCACGATTTAACCTGTCGGGGTGCATTTGCCGAAAAACTTTTTCGTATCGCTCTGTTAACTTATCTTTTGCGTTTTTTTTTATTCTTTCCATAATTTCCTCTACTTTCTGAGCTCGTTCTTCAGAAGTTTCTTGATGAAGTGAACGAATATGTTGATCAATAATTTCTTCTGTTTTTGCTGCTTCTTCTGGAGACAGCTCAGTTTCAGCACTTCCTGAACTGCTTGAAGCCGAATCGCTTTGATTTAATGCGGTATTTGCAATTTCGGTAGGTACAGAATAAATTTCTTTTTGTTGTAGTGTAAATAACACATCTAACTTAGAGGGATCGCTTCTTACTTCTTCTATTTTTTGGTTAATCTCTTCTTCTGGATAACCTATTGAACTCAAATAAAACCTTGCATTTGCAAGTTGATTCTCTAAAGCTTGAGTAGTATCATATTGGTTTTGGCTGCCAAATTCGCTTTCTAACTGTTGATCTGCTAATTTACTAACCTTAACCTCGTTTATATCCTTAATATCCAATTCTTCGATTTTACCAAGAATGTATTCAATCTGCTTGGGTCCTATATAGTTTAAATTACCAACGGGACTTACCATGTAGGCTAGTTTCTCTAGTTTGTCGAGTATGTCTTTCACCTTATCAATAGGTTGTTTGCTGGATATTTTAAAAAAGTGTGTAAATAAGACTTTATTAAAACCAGCAATTTTTTTCAAATCCTCCTCGTTAAATTTGTTTAGATAAGTGGTTAAGCTACTATCTCGAAATTGCTGAGGAAGATTTATGTCAAAAACAATGACATTCTCGTTTATTATGGTGATATAATCCGATTTTTGCATAATTTAAGACTTAGTTTAATAATTGAGCGATAGATGAATACTTTGACTAAATCAAAATTAGTCTACTATTGCTAATAACAATTCTGAAATTTATACTTTTATTATGAGATTTTTCGATATTTCTGGGCAATTATTCGAGCAAACTTCATTTGTTCTTTTGTTTCTAAAGAACATCGTCTATGGTTTCTGATCCACTTCACGGGATCCATTGATTTTGGTATATAACCATGAAAGGCACCCCACGCTACAATTAACTGTCCGGTTCTTCCACAACCAGCAACGCAATGTACTACGATTGACTCTTTTTTAATCATGTGATTATTGGATAATTTTAGAAATTTTTCGATTTGTTTGTCTGTCGGAATGCCGTAGTCGGGAATATCAATATGGTAATATATAAATTCCTTAGGAATCTCGTTTTGATTGTTAAATTCGGAACAATTTACAATTACCTTAACACCTTCCTTTCTATAAATTTCAAATACTGGGGGATCAGGCCACCAAGATGCAGCAATTTTATTTTTAACGATCCAAGAGAAAGGTTCGGTTCTGTGTGGTTGTCCTCCTTCTGGCCAATACCATGGACGAATTTTAAATTACCTTCAGGTGTATTTTTTATTATATTATTGAATAACTCTTAAATTTTGAACTTTACGACTTCATACCTCTATGATCTTTTAATTAATAAAAAGAATAGCAACGAGTTATATTAGTATAATTCATTAAATCAAGCAAAGTTTGGTAATGAGAGAGTTTATATAAGCGGAGTCTAACCATAAATTAAGCTGATGAATGAAAAAATAGTCGAACATTTTAAGGTTCCAGAATCAATTATAGAAAAATGGCAACGACTAATTGATGCGTTAGCTAGACTTTTGAATGTACCCACAGCTCTCATTATGAAAATAGAACTTCCATACTTGAGAGCACTTATTTCAAGCAACACTAAAGGAAATGCGATTCCATCAAATTATAAAGAAGAGATCTATGGAAAATATTGTGAAGAGACAATACAAAGTAAAAAACTTCACGAAGTTCCCAACGCGTTAAAAGATCCTAATTATAAGAATAAACCTGGATTAGAGTCTAACAAACTAATTTTCTATCTCGGTTTTCCGTTAGAATGGCCTACAGGGGATGTTTTCGGGACCATATGCATATTAGATAAGAAAGAAAGATATCTATCTCAAGAGCAAAAAGATGTGATGCGTGAAATGAAAGTATCCGTAGACGCTCATCTCGAACTTATCTATAAAAATGAACTTCTGAAAAAGGCACAACAAAAAATAAAGTATCAAAGAGATAATTTAAGACTATTGAATTCAACTATACAACACGATATAGCAAATAATTTGACCTATATTAAAGGATTTTTAGAGTTAAAGCAATCAAACTCAGAATTACCGAAAGATTTCAGTACTGAGTTTTTGCCATATTTGCAAAATTCTATAGAATCGATTAATAATATAAAAAAATTAGAAGATTTATTCACAAAGAAAAAAACACTTAGAGAAATGCAACCGAAAAAAGTTATTCAAAAGATTAAAAACAAATATTCGAAAAATTTGAAGGTTAAGGGCTCTTGTACTGTAAAAGCTGACGAATTTCTTAACCTCCTCCTTAAGGAATTGATAAGAAACGCTTTTAAACATACAAATACTCCAAAAGTCGAGCTTCTACTTTCTGAAAACGAGACACAAAGCATTATTGAAATTCAAGATTTTGGTCCGGGGTTACCAGACGAGATTGTAATTTCATATTTTAAGGATAATAATTCGCAAAGAGAATTAAAAGGACTCACTCTCGTCCAAAAAATAATGAAAAGATATGACGGAATAATTACATACGAGAGAAATAGCAAGGGTGCCTTATTTAAATTAATATGGCCCAAAACCTCGATTTAATTAATTTGCTTTATTTCTTACAATCTCTCCTTAAATTTATATTTCGGAGAAAAGACTAAGTAAAAAAAAATATGAATTATATGGTAGTTTATTCTCGATTTTTTAAGGTTTTCATTTCTTTCTTCTTATAATACAATGTTAAGGCAATAAGTGATATACATCCAACAGAAAAGACCGTAAGTAATAATGGAAAGAAGAGGCTTAGCTCATCTAAATCGGTTTTATCCTCTGAATTGTCATCTCCTTCATTATCTTCATTATTTTGCGTTGGTGGACTCTGCCTGATACTTAAATCATTATAAAAAGAAGTAGCGAAAGAATTTACCCCGTCATCGCTATATTGAAAGTAATATGTATAATTCTCGACTTTAAAATCCAAATAAAGAAATAACACATAAAAGCAACCATCAACATAATCAACATCAGCTCTATTTTCTTTAAACAATGAGTATGGATGGTTATCTATTACTACAAGGACTGAAGAGGATGTATCATTATCTGGGTCAGAATAATTCACTCTAAAGGATATTAAAGTATTTTCATTCCCTCTTTTTGGACTAACGGATAAATCACTTAAATTTGGCTTATTATGTATTCTTAAATTACATTCAGAAGTTTCAAAAGAGTGTTCTCCATCGCTACAGTTGAAATGATAAACATAACTATATGGGGATAATGGTAAATATGTATAATTTACGTAAGAGACTCCATCGGCGTAATTGTTATCATAATAAATTTTAGTCATCACATAAGAAGTCCCGTTTATTACTAAGTTTATTTGAGTAGGTGCATCATTATCTAAATCGGTATAAACAATACGAAATGCGACTCTTACATCAGGATAACCACTTGTCGGTAGTGGATAAGATGTGGTTAAAATCGGCTTAGAATGGACTTTTAAATCGAAGTTTGTAATTGTGGAAATTGAATTGGTATTATCATCACTACAATAGAAAGCGTAGCTATAATTTCCAGATTTGGGATCTAACTCAATTGATACTTCGTATATGCATCCGTCTGTGTAATCATTGTCCTGATCGTCTTGCTTAACCATATCGTAATGTCCAACAAAATAAACCACCAGCCGAATAAATATGGGCGCTTCGTTGTCCAGATCTGTGTAGTTAACTCTGAAAACAATGGGATTATCACCGTAACTTATTTTCGGACTAACTGACATATCAGTAATAGACGGTTTTAAATGAATTCGTAAATCATTCATAAGTGGTATGAAGATATTAGTATGTCCGTCACTACAATAGAACCAATATGTATAATTATAAGCCGCTTGGGGTAAATAACTTGAAATTATATAAATACATCCATCGGTATAGTCGTAATCTGAAGCGTCTTGTTTTATCATTGGATAATACGTACCATTTATAATCACCCTAATTTCTGTAGGTGCATCGTTATTAAAGTCTGTATAATTAACTCTGAATCTTATTAGAGTGTCTGGATAAGCAATCTTTGGAGTTACAGTCGGGTCTGTGAGACGAGGATATTTTGAAGGGTATTGAAAAGATTTTTGCTCGTAATCATAATCGTCAGTATATATTTCAACATCATCGATTAACCAACCTCTATAATAATTATAGAGATAATCTCTTGTGTCGAAACGAAACCTTATGTAAACATTAGCATTTCCACAATATTTAGAGATGTTAAGATTAATATGTTCCCAAGGCTCACAGCGATAATCTACCCTATAGATCTCTTCCCAATCTATTCTATTTGTCGAAATAAACACTTGGCCAATATCGTAATAACCAGAATGTTCCTTATCCATCCAATGATAAAAACTCAAAAAAGCCGAGTTTACATCTGACAGATTAATCGAATTTGAAATGACATCACCATATTCTCTACGACCTGTGTTAAAGTCTCCGGTTGATTCCATCCCAAACCACATGGCATAATTAGGTGAGTGACATGGATTGGGCCAAGGACTAAATATACTGGTAAAATGCCATAAACCATTAATAGCTCTCCAATTGGCAAGCCCGTTATCAAAGTTATCTGAAAAAATGACAGGATTAACTGTGTTGTTTTTTTGATTTATATTATTATTAAAATTTAATTCCCCATTTCGTCTTGGAGTATCGCAACTAATATTGTACATACCGTAATCTTGAGGATTCCAAGTATATGATAAAGTATAGTTTTCATGAAGTTGGAGATTGGGAATGCAAATAACGTCTTTCACATCATTGTTTATCCTTAGATATAATTCTACATCAGACTCATTTTTGCTACCATTATTTGTTACTGTTGCATTAATGATGTAGCTCTCTCCTCGAAATATTTTTAATGGTAGTTCAAGATCAACCATCAAATCCCTTTTAATACGAGATAAAACTGATATATTGTTGTTTTGAATATTAAATTCTCCTTGCCGCAATGGAGTACTGCAAGAAATGTTGTAGATACCGTAACTTTGAGGAGTCCAATTATAGGTTATAGTATTGCTTTCACCTGATTGAAGATTTGGAATATAAGTTGTATTTTTTATTTCATCATTTATACTTAGATTAAATTCCACACCATATTCAGTATTGGGACCTTCGTTAGAGATTGTCGCGTTAATCAAATACGATGCTTCAAAGGCGGTTATCGATGGAGCCTCTAATTGAACGGATAAATCTCTTCGTACATTGGCAAACTTTGTAACACGATTATTGGGAAGATAAAATTCTGAGCTCTTCGGTGGAGCGTATGCTGTAAAATTAAACGCACCATATATTTGAGGTGTCCAGTCGTAGGTTATCCTTCCATGTTCTCCGGAAGTTAAATTAGAAATATCAATATCTTTGATAACTTGGCCGTTGCAATTTAAAGAGAGCTCAACATCTGAGATTTCTTTCAATCCCGCATTTATAACTGTTGCATTTACCTTATATGTCTCGGTAATGTTTGGATTACTTGGAATTTCTAAATTGACTTCTAAATCGTGGTCGACCTTAAATATAGTCATATCGGGGTCTCCGAATAAGGTAAACATTTCAAATTCTGCCTTTGTTGCATCTTCACTTGGAGCCCATGGATAGCCAACCCCATCCGTAGAGACATATTTGTCGAACATATACATTTTTCCAAAATTAAGAACATGTCCCATTTTAGCTGATTTACCAACATAATTGTTATAAGATGATTGATAATCGGGATAAATTGATGCAAAAAAACCCTTATCCAATTCGTCATTATATCCGCTATAACTTACCCTAGTTGAAGCGATAACACTAACAACGCCCTTATTTTCTGCTTTTAATATAGCTTCAGCAAAACAATCTGAATAGGAATAATCGAAGCGACCGGATAGACAATTTATTGAAAACATTACTGGGAGTATATCACCATTATTCAATTCATTTATATTATTGACGCTAAAATAAGGATGTCCCCATCCGTACCACTCTCCATGATCTCGATGGTTAACCAAAAATGTTCCGCCATTAATCGCATCTATTACATCTTGAGTCGAACCCGTATAACTTCCCCCAGTATATACTTTTGTAATGTCATAACCCTTTGTTTCAAGAAAACTACTAACATTTTCACACGTGTCAATAAAAAAGCGTCCGTATTGATCGTAGGCCGCCATTGTTATATTTCTTCGCCATGGATCGCTTTGATTGAATCCAATTTCATAATTAATAATTTTATCGACAACCACACTTAGTTCAGTTTCATTTTTTACGGGTAATCTTCCCGTGAAAATATCAGGAAAATAATCTCCTCCATCAACAGTTGCGTAATAAAGGTCAGTGGCGGTTAAGGTTCCATGATAAGGATGAATAGTTTTGTAATGAGTAGGAAACAAATCAGAATCACCTACAAGTAACAAATAAGTTGGTGCAGGACTCCAAGTATCGTAGGCATCTTTAATATAGCTGCTTATTTCATCAGCACTTGGATTAGTCCCAATACTCGTTAAATTGACGATTTTAGTCAATAATCCTTTATTTGATTTATGTTGAGCTAAGGGTAAAATTTCCTCATAAAATTCATCTGGAGTAATAATTAAATAATCTGCGCCATCAGCTTCTACTTGACTTCTATCTAATGATTTTGTTTTTAAAGGAGCCTCATAATTAAGATATAAAGATTCAAAAAACGAGGAAAATTCTTCTGATTCATGATTTTCTTTGTTATTTTTTTTAATATTCTCGTTATCTCTAATTAAATTTCCAATTTGATAATTCAATTCTATTTCAAGTTCTTTAAAAACTCTAAGCATTTTAGACGCGCAGTTGTATTGAACGGGATAAATCACCAAAAGCATAGTCCGATGCCGTCTAATAATACCTATTTCTTTAAGTTCTACAATATTTTTGGGAAAAAATTCGTCTTTATCGTAAAAAGAAGCGTTTTTTTCAAAAGCAACTTCATTATCATCACATTCAGCTATTATCTTTTGAGAGGGATACACATTATATCCTATTTTTTCTACATAATTTGATTTAGTTATCGAGATATCTATATTAGCTGAAATAGGCACATCTAAATATATCCCCTTGCTTGGAAGTTCAGGTATACCCCTATGGACCATTTGCCCACCCTCCGCTATCGACAATTTTTGATAGTTTTGACCATAAGAATCCTCAATATTCTGTACATTTATATCAGAAAGAGAAAAGGATAAGCTTAAACCTTCGCAATCTTGTCTTAAAATTCTAATTTCTGGAGGTGATACTTCTTTGGTTCCTTTAGTTTGATCTTGAGATACAATATTTAAACTTACATCTTCACTGTTCTTTTCTCTCTCTTCAGTTATTGATGACAATTCGTCTTTAATAGGTTTAGAAATAAGTGGATCTTTTATTTTTTCATTTTGTTGAGTTATTGGACTATCCCTTGAATTACTATAAATCTGATCCGTAGAAAATAGAATAATAGGATTTACTGCAAACGAGAAGCATAATATTAAAAAAAGTATTGTGAATCTAATGTCTTTTATTTTAATTTTTGACGCACTCAAAATCGTTTTCTCCTATAATGGAATCTTTATTTATTTCATAATTTCTATAAATCGTGGAAAAATCTTTGGCTATTAAAACCCATTGGACTAACTTTGAAATAATGGGATTAATTAGGAAAATTTTACTAATTTTCTATCTTAAAATAAAATTTTATTGAGAGATTTTGAACGAGATTCCTTAATGTGGAACTTTCCTCATTTATTCCCTCCTA
>WJKD01000583.1 GCA_014729315.1 Promethearchaeota archaeon
GAGTCGCTCCGCTCGATTTATGTATTCTTTTAGCAAGATTCCCACCTTTAAATCCTGAAAGATGCTTTCTAATAGCGTTGATTTCGTGTATAGAGGCGCCCGAAGCAAGTAATAACGAGTTGACTCTTTTCAAATCTTTTAAAGAAATACTTTCTCTTGGTAACGGTAATAGCGATGAACCGCCTCCTGAAATAAAACTGATAATTAAATCGTTTTGCTTAGCTCCTTCCACCATGTTTAGCATTGCTTTCACGCCCTTTACTCCATTTTTGTCGGGCACAGGATGGGAAGCGTAGTTAACAATTATCTTTTCTGAGAGACCATATTCTTTATCTTTCTGATTTTTTGGGATATTGATAATTCCTTTATATGGATTATTGATATTCTTTAATATATTTTGTTCAAAGGCGCAGACCATCTCCAGCGTTGCTTTACCTCCACCTATAATGTAAATTTTATTTACTTTGATTAAATCGAAACTAGAGTTCTGGACAAATAATGTGCTTGATTTTAGTCTAACATTGTTTTTAATTAGATTTTCTGGTCGCAGTGCTTTAATAATCTTTTCCAGAGCAGTTATCGCGGTTTTCCGAAGGTTAAAAGAGGATTTTGAGAGGTCGTTAGATAATAAATCAGTTTTATTTTTGATCATTCACATACACCTATAGGATTAAATATATTAATCTAAATTCTATAGTAGGTAAGGTTTAATTTAAATATTCTTTATTGGGATTTTTAATAAAATTTCTTTTGAAGATTAAGCGTATATTTTACGATCTTTTATCTCTTCTTTGAGATATTCGTGGATGGCTTTTGCTGAGGTTCTACCTGCACCCATAGCTGAAATCACTGTTGCGGATCCTGTAACAATATCCCCTCCGGCGTAAACTCCCTCCAAATTTGTTTTAAAATTTCCGTCGGTCTGTATGTATCCCCATTTATTGATTTTTAACTCTGGAAGAGCTTTTGTTAAGATTGGATTAGCTCGAGTTCCTATCGCCATAATTACAGTATCAACATTAATAAAATACTCTGAGCCTTCCATGGGAATAGGGCGTCTTCTTCCAGAATCGTCAAGATCACCTAATTTCATCTTAATAACTTTCATTTTCGTCACATTCTCGTTTTCGTCTCCAATAATTTCAACGGGATTAGTTAAAAAATGGAACTCAATACCTTCTTCTTTACCGTGATGATATTCTTCTCTTCTTGCCGGCATTTCTTCTTCACTTCTGCGGTAGATTAACATAACTTTCTCGGCACCGAGGCGCAATGATACTCGGGCAGAGTCCATCGCAACATTGCCCCCGCCTACAACGGCGACCCTCTTTCCAATATTAATTGGCGTGTCGTATTCGGGGAATTTATACGCTTTCATTAAATTCGCTCGTGTGAGAAATTCGTTAGCGCTTAAGACGCCATTAAGTTCAATACCCGGAATCCTTAGCATTATGGGTAACCCTGCACCAACACCTATAAAAAAAGCTTTATATCCCATTTCTCTCAAATCTGTTAAATCAAGAATTTTTCCGATTATAAAATTGTATCTAATCTTAACACCGAGCATCTTCAAAGTGTCTATCTCGTCTGCGACAATTTCCTTCGGGAGCCGAAATTCGGGAATACCATAAACTAATACACCACCTCCTTTGTGAAAAGCCTCAAAAATAGTGACATCATAACCGTATCGTGCTAAATCTGCTGCACATGTTAATCCAGCGGGTCCACTACCGATGACCGCTACTTTTATACCATTTGGAGGAAGACAATCCGGACATTCTTTTATTTGATTTCTTCTTTCCCAATCAGCAATGAATCTTTCTAATGTTCCAATCGCTACAGGTTTCCACTTATTACCAAGGACGCATTCTTTTTCACATTGATTTTCTTGAGGACACACTCTGCCGCATATTGCAGGAAGAATGTTATAATCCTTAATACAATGAACAGCTTCAATAAAATTCTGCTCTCTGATATGTTTGATGAAGTCAGGTATATCGACATTAACTGGGCATCCTTCAACGCATTTTGGTTTTTTGCATTGCAAACATCTTTTTGCTTCAGTTATAGCTTGTTCCTCTGTAAATCCAAAGGGAACTTCGTCAAAATTGTTGATTCTCTCCTCGGATGATTGCTCAGCCATTTTTTGTCTAGGAATGCTTCCAGGACGATCGTTCACTATCTTAAAACCTCATCTTTATTTTTGTTTTTTCTTAAACATTCGTGATCGTGTAGCACCATAGCAGATTTTTCCTGATTCTCATATCGTCTTGCCCTCTTCATTAAATTATCAAAATCAACCTGGTGTCCATTCACATCTGGTCCATCGACACAAGCGAAGAAAGTTTCGCCAGTTTGGTTTACAAATCGGCATCCTCCGCACATACCGGTGCCATCAACCATGATAGTATTTAGAGAGACCATGGTTTCGATCTTTGGTAAATTTTCAATTCCACTAGTCGTTAAGCAAACATACTTCATCATAACTAAAGGTCCAATCGCAATTACTCTGCTTATTTTTTTCCGAGATAAAATTCTCTTCAGTGGTTCGGTTACTACAGCTTTTTCTCCTTCGCTCCCATCGTCGGTTGTAATTATTAACTTATCACTTACTTCCAAAATCTTATCTTTCCAGAAAAGCATATCTTTAGTTCTAGCACCGATAATTGCGATTATTTTATTTCCTGCTTCTTTTAGTTCTTTCATTTGAGGATAACAGGGTGCTATTCCTACACCTCCTCCGATTATAACGATTGGATGTTCAAATTTCTCAATTTCTATTTTATTACCTAAAGGTCCAACTACATCGAGAATTTTATCCCCCATATTCAATTCTGAGAGTAGAGTAGTACTTTTTCCCACAACTTGAAAAACAATAGTAATTGTTCCGTTGATTCTATCATAGTCCGCAATAGTCAAAGGAAATCGTTCACCGGTTTCGTTGATCCTCAAAATTATGAAATTACCCGCGTGAGATTTTTTTGCTATGAATGGAGCATGTATATCCATCTCGTATAGTGTTCCGTTTTTGTCTAACTTAAACTTCTTTAGAATTTTGTAAGGAATAAAGTTTCACCATTTCCGATTCCTTAGATCCGTATAAAATCCAAGAAAATACGATTATTGGTCTAATCAATAACTCAGTATTCAAGGATCTATGATAAGGTTCTTAGTTATCTATTAATTAAGAGTCATGAAAATTCAATAAAGAATCTTATTAATAATAGTTTTTTACTTATTTTTAGAAGGACTTTATTAATAAGCATTTCTGAAGAAATGTGTATCTAATGTAAGCGTAACCGATTTTCAAAAATAAAGATAACTTCTTTTCTAAAAGCTTTCCGAGAATAGACGGAAAGGCACAGACGCCTATGAAGAATTAAAAAAAGATATAAATTTTTATAATTTTGGATATTAAACCCAATTAAGATTAATTAGAATAAAATAAATTTAAACTAATGAAAAAAAATGACTGAAGAGATATACGACATAGTAGTAATTGGAGCCGGTCCAGGCGGCTACCACGCAGCTATTCGAGCCGCACAATATGGCGCGAAGGTTGCTTTGGTTGAGAAGGCTAAATTAGGAGGAACATGTTTAAATTGGGGTTGTATTCCAACTAAAGCTTTGTATGCCTCGGCAGCTCTTATTGATAAAATTAAAAATCATGGTAAGGAATTCGGAATTGATTGTTCACTTAACATTGACTTCGCGAAAGCAGTAGAAAGAAAAAATAAAGTCGTCACGGAATTAGTGGAAGGTATTGGAGGACTACAGGAAGCTTGGAAAAACGATGTATATTTTGGACATGGTAAAATACTGGGAGGAAACGCCTCTGATGGATTTGATATTTCCATAGAGGGTAAGGATAACACTCACGTTAAAGCAAAGCGGGTGATTATTGCTACGGGATCCTCACCAGCGCTAATTCCAGCTTTCAACATCGATCATGATCGTATACTAACAAGCGATGATATTTTAGATCCAAATTTTAAAATAGTGCCTGAACGATTATTAGTTATAGGCGCGGGTGTGATTGGTTGTGAATTTGCTAATATATTTTGTACTTTCGGAAGCAAGGTTACTATGCTTGAATATCTTCCTTCTCCGATAGCCACCGAGGAACGCATGATCGTGCGTGAACTACAGAAAAAATTTGAGGATATGGGTATCACTATCCACGTATCTCAAAATGTTTTATCGGTGGAGAATACTGGAAATGGCGTAAAGGCAACTACTTGTTCTGCAGATGTTCCAAGGGACCAAGTCGACAGCGCTGAAAAGTCTGTATTTGAGGCCGATTATTGTCTCGTATCAATTGGGAGAGCAAAGGAATCCTCCGAATTAGGGCTCGAAGAATTAGGAATCGAAACCGAAAGAGGCGCAATTAAAGTCGATACTGATACAGTCGAAACTTCCGTAAAGGGTATTTATGCGATTGGAGATGTTACTGGTGGAGTTATGCTAGCGCATGTTGCCAGTTACGAGGGCGATGTGGCTGTTGAAAATGCCCTCAGTAGCATCGGAGGGTTTCCGACAAAACCCATTACGACAGATTATAAAGTAGTGCCGGCGACAATCTTTACTAATCCTAACATAGGTTCAGTAGGTCTGAGAAGAAATCAAGCTAAGGAACAAGGTATTGATGTGTTAATGGGGAGATTTCCCTTTGCGTCCCTTGGTAAAGCGAAATGTATGAACGAAGAGGAAGGCTTTTTAATGATTCTTGCTGACAAAGAGACGCATAAAATCGTTGGTGCATCTTGTATAGGCGCAGAAGCTCCCGAGCTGATATCAGAAGTGGCTCTTGCTATGAAACAAGGGTTAAGTGTTCACGACATTGGGGATACGATACATAGTCACCCTACAATCAGTGAGATGGTCTTGGAAGCAGCTGAAGATGTTGTTGGTAAAGCCATTCATAGAAAAGGAAGACCGATTCATCATTAAAATTTATCAAATTATCAACTTTTTTACTCTTTTTTTCAATTTAAAAAGAAAACACACTAAATAGGGATTGATTCCAGATTCAGGATAGAATTTCGTCAGTTTTGGGATTATTCCATATTTTTGAATAGGAAATTCAACACTTCATCCAAAATAGAATATTACCGGAGTTTTTCAATTATTAAGTTAATTATCCCTGTTACTAAAATAATACCATGAAACTGAAGGGTGTTACATTCGTTTCGAACTCTTGCTTATACTTTATTAAAAAAATGAGAAAACTAAGAAGTCTAATAGCCATTTATCATTTTAACTTCAAATTGTTTTAATTCCTCTTTAGTTAAGGTGAGAGAGGCTGCTTTAGCGTTTTCAATTACATGATCGACATCTTTAGTCATTGGAATTGTTATCACCTTATCGTGGTTAATCAACCATGCAAGAGCTATTTGATAGAGTGAAGCATTGTATTTTTGAGCTAATTCATTTAAATTTTCTTCTGTACGCGTTCCAATTTGAGCGAGTCCGTTTCCAGCGAAAGGACTATAGGCCGTCAGAAACATGTTGTTATCTTGATAATAAGGCAAACATTCCTGCATGTGAAGATTCTTCTTAACATTCAATTCAATTTGATTTGTAATAATATCTTGATTTTTAAGAATCTTCTTTGCCGCTTTAACCTCGTCCAATGAGAAATTGCTGACACCTATATAACGAGCTTTCCCCTCTTCCACCATGCTTTCCAGAAATGTGATAATCTCTTTCAAGGAACTATCTTCTTCTAGCCAATGTATAAGATAGAGATCAACAAATTCAAGACCTAATCGATTTAGGCTCGATTCCATAGCGGCCATCATAGATTTCTTAGTTCTATGCGAAGGTAAAATCTTGGTGGTTATGAATAATTCTTCTCTATTGTAATCCTTTACTACATCTCCCACAAGTTCCTCTGCCTTACCCTTTCCGTATAATTCTGCTGTGTCGATATGGGTCATCCCCAGTTCAATGCCTTTTTTTAAAACTCGTTTCCACATTTCCAATTCTTCTGGTCGTGCGTTAGAGTCGATAGCAGCAGTTCCCTGACCGATCAATGGTATTTTTTCTTGTTTCTTTCCAAATCTTAAATATCTCATTATGATCTTATGACTTAATTGAATTTTTAAAGTCTTTGTTAAAGATCTATAAAAGAATGAGAATTATAGTTAATTTTCTTGAGTAATTCCTTTTAACCTTATTTCAAGATTTAATTGCATTTAACCCATCCCTTATGATTGTTATCGATTTTTATTTTTTATATTTGATAAGTATACTTATATAATAGCATTTTCAATTTAAGCGCAATATTTAAGGTTTTAAAATTTATTATTTCTAATGGAAAATCCGTTTGATGCAAAATTAATTAAAATAGGTGAGTGGATTGAAATATAGTCCAGAAAACTGTTTAGAACATTTACAAAATAATAAGATTATCAAGCAAAAGACCTTTAATTTACTAAAAGATGCTGAAATTGACGAAAAAATACTGAAAGAGGATATATGTCAAAATCTTGAACTTGAATAGACTTAATATATTTCTATTCGTCCCATAACTAATATAACAAACTAACAAAATTATAAGTTGGGTCTTCTATTTCAGCTTCTCGGCTATTAGGTAAACTGATAATTATCTTAATAATTTTTAATCCTCTCGTTTTTAAAAAAAATGTCCAATATAATTTTGAATGTCTCTCGCGTAGATGAATTTAATGCCAGTATGAAAAGCAGAAGCAATTTGGGAAGGAAGTTTAAAAGAAGGGAAGGGAACTTTGAAGACGGAATCGAATGCTTTAAAAGCATAGTACTCTTTCAAGTCAAGATTCTTGTCAGGAAAGGGTACGAATCCAGAAGAGTTGATCGGTGCCGCAATAGCTGGTTGTTATTCGCAAGCTCTATCGTTAGTACTAGGAGAGGATAGATTCGTTCCTGATAAAATATCGACATCAGCCGAAGTTTCGATTAAGAAGGTTGAAGAGGGATTTCTAATTGACAACATTTTACTAAAGACTGAAGCCAAAATCCCCAACATCGAATCGGATAATTTTTTAGAGATTGCTAAAATTGCAAAATCAAAATTTCCTGTCTCTAATGCTCTTAAAACTGTTCCTGAAATCAATTTAGAAGCTAAATTATTATAATTTTTTATTAATTACCTCTAAAACAGCTACTTTAATCTATTAAATTCTACCTTTCGAGCACTTAATCTATTATACTATTAATTATTGAAAAAAGATTCATTTTATCAGAAGATTAATGGAAAAATATTACGGTGTGTTTTTCGAGAATTCAGAAGTGATGACGCAAGTATTAGAGGATAGTTCAATTTAAGAAATCAAAAAAAAGTTTATTAGTTCTATAGACACAGAGGAGGGTATACTTGAATTATATCAAGCAAAAACTAATTTTCTTATTAAAAAAATTATAATAAGACAGGTACAGGTGGATTTAAAATAGATTAAGTCAAGAATCGACTTAGAAATGAATAAGGAAAAAGGAGAAGAAGATAATTCCTACTTGTTCTCTAATTGTTTTGATTTTCCACTCTTTTTAATTTATAGTAGGAACAATTAAATTACATTCGACAATAATAAAAGAACAATAGATGTATTTGAGATTTTATGGTGCGCTTCAAATTTTCCAATGATTTTAAGGGAGAAGGAATATCGAACGGTCTTGATAGAGGGCTTTTGGTCTCCTATAAATCCTTAAATTTAGTACAAGAAGGGATGGGTCTGGGCACTCCAGCCCTAAAAACCAACACAAGAACATTTTTTAGTAGAACAAGTAAATTAACAAAACTAAGCGAAAACACCTATAAAAAAACATTTTATATAGATTCTGAGTTAATATGGGATTTCATTAGCCTATGGAATAATAATGATAACGATTATCAAATTTTTACTGCGCTAATTAATAAATTAACAGACTTATACAAAAAATTTTCAAAATTCCAAACCAATCTATTAAAACTGGGACTTTTTTCTCAAAATCTCATTGGAATTTCCTCCAGAATAATATCCAGAGGGATATTATCGAAAATAGTCACATATTATGAAATTAAAAAGAATAAAGTCATCATTGAAGTAGATTTTTCTAATGTTTTGAAACTTAATAAAAATCAATTCAAAAAAATATGTATTTTAAATGAGCTGGGCGGCAATCACTTCAATTTAAGTATATCAAATGGGTTTATATACCCTCCTCCCTCTGGTTGGGTATCATTGAACGCTAAAAACTACCCATCCTTGTTTTCAGAAGATTTGAATCTAAAATTTAATGTAATCGTAATTTCAATTACAGAAGGAATAGCTTACGATTTTGTTTATGGAAGAGAAAGTATGTCAAATTTTTGTTGGGCGGGATACGACATAGAAATAGAATTAGATTCAATAAAAAAACCAGAGACGAACCATAGCATTAAATATTTATGCGTGTTTGACATTGGAAGGAGGAACGTGAAATGAACGATCAAATTTTTTTGATTTATCCCTATTTTAAGACTAAAGAGAATCGCAACCAAAAATTATTTAACCCCTTAGGAATCTCGTATTTGTCATCAATTTTAAAACAAAACGATATAAATGTTTTTAAATTAGATTGTACCTTCAAGGATCTCTCGGATGTTGTAAAAGAAATCGTTGAATCCAGACCTAAAATAATTGGATTTTACACAATGATTTCGTTATCAAGGAATACCTTTAATTTATTATCTTTACTAAAAAACCAATTACCACAAAGTTTGTATATATGCGGAGGCCCCTTAGCTACTCTTTACCCAGACATTTTTAGCAAGGATTCTGATATCGTATTTAAAGGCGAAATTTCGTTCGAATTTTCAAAGTTTGTTAAAGATTTCTTCGATCAATCTTTTTCAAAATTAGAATTCATTAAAAGTTATGATTTCTCTTCTTTACCAGGTGTTTATATCAATCATGGTAAGGTGAAAATCAATAATGAGCCTCGTCACATATCAACTCAAGAATTTCAGTTATTACCAAACCCTGATAGAGGCGGGTTTGATCACGAGAAATATCAAAAATTTTGGTTTAATAACGAAGGATTAAAGATGACTAATATTATAACCACTCTGGGATGTCCGTTCAATTGTGATTTTTGCTCTAAACCAATTTTTGGAAATAAGTTTAGAAAGAGAAAGATAAGTAATATTATTCAAGAAATCCAAGAGATCGTTCGCGTGGGATACGATACGC
>WJKD01000584.1 GCA_014729315.1 Promethearchaeota archaeon
ATAATCTCCTTCTCCAAGGTAAGCAGCATTTTCGGGATCGTCGTTTTGTTCGTATATATCATCATCGTAATGAGTAATCGAAATTTCTAAATCGTAATAACCAAATCCAAATTTAGTTTCAATTAAGATAACGAGATATTGATCCTTTTCTGAATAAAATTGAATTGATTCGCAATCGTATTCTAAATTCGAAATTGCTAAGAAATCCAAAGATTCGTTAAATACAGATAAATCAAGATTCAAATAATCAGTATTAAATTTCAAATCTATATTAACTAGATCGCCCTTATTCACTGTTAAATTATAATAATCGTAGTCTAAACAAATCAAATCAAGATACACACCAGAAGTGATGGTTTGAGCATTTTCTGGAATATCGTTCTCTTCGTAGGAATCGTCTGAACCGATAAAAATATTTGAGATATTCATAGCATATGCTCCTGAACGTGAAGCACAATAAACATGTAAAATGACTGATTGATCTATTTGAGAGAAAAATCTGAAAGTAAAATACTCTTCGTAATAATAGTAATGATAAAATTGTATTTCATCTAATTTGTTTAGATTTGAATCCAAAAGTGTTAATGTGAATTGGTGGGCAACTGGACTTTCGAGCTCTATCTTCAATATCTCGTTTTCGTGAACGGTTAAATTAAAATAATCGTCATCGTAATATTTTAAATTATCGTAGTATCCAGAAGAAAGAGAATGTGCGGATTCTGGAACATCGTTATCTTCGTATATATCATCGTCATAATGGCTGATTGATATATTCATAGAATATGGAGTAAATCCCGTACTAATATAGATTTTTATTAATACATTTCCAGCACTTTCAAAAAAATAGCTTACAAAATGATAGTCTCCATTAAATTCTGATTGATCCAGCATTAAATTATTATCGTAAAGAAATATGCGTGTATAACCATAATCATAATCATCCCCATAGAATTGACACTTAACATCGAGAATATCCTCTGCTCCAACTGAGATATTATAATGATCATCATCTAGAGCCATAAGATTTTGATCATCTCCTTCGTCAATCCTAGTTGGAGTCTCTGGAGCATCATTCTCTTCATTATTCGAATTAATTTCATAATTATCTTCTAAGGCAGTAAAAATAGAGATATTCAAACTGTAATTTCCCATTCCCCATTCTTCTAAAAAATTAAACACTTTTAAAATTAAAAAATCATCACGATCGCAAGAAAACGCGTAATAGCGAAGTTTATTACTCCCATAGCCCGAAGTAATATATTCTAAATCTGAATCGTATAGATAAATTGAAAATGTCTTAGAAATAAACCTTTCATTTGGAGCAACTTTAAATATATAATTTTTACCTGCCTGAATAGAGATATTATAGCAATCATCATCTAAATTAACTAGATTTGAATAGTTAGCAATGGGAAGATCTACCGGACTTTCGAGATGATCATTATCCTCAAAAAAATCATCTTGAAGAATATTGAAACTTAAACTATAATTTGTGGCACAGAATTTATGTCCAACTAAAATTGTGATAGTTTCTCCAGATTGACTATAACAAATCACACTTTTATTACAATAATTAGCCGATCGAGAAGTAATTATATTCATGTTTGAATCGTAAACTAATAGATACAAATCAGTTATTCCATCATAGGGGAAATATAAATTAATTTCAAGATGTTCATTGGCTTGCATGGAATAGTTATAGTAGTCGTGATCCAAGCTTACTAGGTCATTATAGCAACCAGAAGTGATCATCTTTCCATCTTTTGGATTATCATTATCCTCGTAAGGATCATCATTTAAGACCATTTTCTTTGATATATTTAATGAATAGGATACAAATGTATCAGATTGAAAGCTCCTCACTTTAATTATTAAAGCTTGATCAGAGTTAGAAAGATATTTTATTATTATATGTCTACCTGAACTGGATTGAATAAAACTTGAATCGGGATTAGATAAGGTTAAAGTCATATATTCTTTTGATTCAAACGAAATTTCAATAGATTCGCCTTCAAGGATACTAATATTATAATAATCTATGTCATTATACCGTAAATTAGAATATAATCCAGGGGAAATGGATGCTGCTGACTCTGGACTATCGTTTTGTTCGAAAATGTCATCATTTACTTTTACCAACGTTAAATTTAAATTATAACTTACAGTTATCTCTGGATTATATGGGACAACAACAAAAGTAATTTCTTGATCACTATTTGAATAATAATAACAATTATCACTCTCTCTATAATTGATATAACTAGATAATAAATTCAAAGCCGAATCGTAAAAAAATAATCTGAAATATTTTGTATCATTCGAAGAAACTGCAATTTTAAAATATTCTCCTTGATGCATTAAAAATTTATAATAATCGTTATCTAAATTTTTTAAATTCGAATAAAATCCAGATTGAATTGTCTTTGCAGCTTCAAAAACATCGTTATCCTCGTATACATCGTCTTTTTGAAAGGTTTTCTGAATCTTTAAGCTATACTGCCCAAGTGATCCAGGACTATATAAATAAATAAAAATTATAATATCCTGCGTTTTTTCTGAATAGTAAGAGATTGATTTAAGTTGGATAAATTTGGAATTGGAATATAAGGTTGAAGTGTCGGCTCTAATTTTATTCATTTCTTCATCGTACATGATGATTCCAACACCGGAGCTTGAATAATATAATTTGATCTCTAAATTTTCTCCCTCATTGATAGTGAGATAATAATAATCTTTATCGTACATTTTCAAACCGGAATAATAACCCGGTTCAATTGGACTTGCATTTTCAATTATATCGTTTTGTTCAAACATATCGTCTTCTACGAATTTAAGAGAGATATTAAGAGAATAGATCCCAAAACCATAATAGGGGTGAATTCTAATATAAACATCGTCCTCAGAATTCAAAAAATATTGCGAATCTGACGAGACAGAATAATATGTTCCCCAATTGTCAATCTCGTTTTGTGAAGAATCGTAAATAAAAAAGTTTATATTGAAGTCTATATCAGGCTTAACAAGAGTAATATCTAAAACATTACTTTCGGGAACATGAATTTGGTAAAAATCATCATCCAAACAGACTAAATTATCATAAAATCCAGAAGAAAGAACGTATGCACTCGTAAAATCGTTGTTATATTCAAATTTGTCATCAGTTATATTGGAAGAATATGTCAATCTATATGGTACTTCAATAAATTTGAGAGATGCGTTAATAAGAACATAATAATAACCCGATTGTTCTAATTGTAAAGTTAGATTGAAGCGATCTTTATCAACTAGATTTAAAGAGCTATCGTAAAGAAGAATCTCCACTTCGTTGGATTGAAATGTTGTTTCATTTAGAATTAACGAAAATGACATATTCGAAATGACATAGAACTCAAACCAGTCTTGATCACACCAAGTCAAATTTATGGAAGTAGGGTTGGTTAATGTTAAGCCTTCGTCAAAATTATCATTTGGTTCATATTCATCATCCTTAATAGTTGAAGCAATAGTTTTTTGGGTTGAGATAAAATCATCCCAGCTTGTATTTAGACAAAAATCAAGGTCATAGTACTTTATATTCTCCTGAATAGGAAGTATTTGAATAGAAGCCCCGGTTAATCTTTGTGTTCTGGGGCGCGCGATTTCAAATGATAGGATAGTTTTCTCGTATAATTCGGAGATATTAGTACTATAATCGCATAGGTCGGGATAAACAAAGCGAAATAAGGATTCTAAATTGGTAAATAGATCTCCAAAATCTACGAAATTTTCGTCAGAATCGACAATCTGTGACCTCTCGATTGCTTGTTGAATAATATTTGCAATGGATTTGGTATAATCTTGATTAATTACCGAGAGAAAATTGCTTATTTCGCGTTCTAATTCAACAAAATTGGATAAATTCAGAGAAACCATTGGAAGATCCTCCCAATAATTATTGTATTTATAAGATTTAGCATAAGTGGAGCAAATTATTTCCCCCAATTCTTCTGGAGTGCAATTCGGATTATTTACTAATTCTTCAATAATTAAGTCATATGCCCAACCGTCAGCAGGTTCAACACTTTCACTTCCGACAAGAATTTCAGCATCGGTTTGATATTGAGAGGCAATTTCAATCATACTCATGATGCAGCAATCAAATCCCAAGACGTTAATATTTTTTCCCTTTATTGCTTGATCGATCTCTAAAAGATCCAAATAATCGTTTGAGCTATATCTATCGACACATGCACCACCTAAATTAGCTCCATAAGACACACCCATTCCATGATCCCATATGATTAAAGCATAT
>WJKD01000054.1 GCA_014729315.1 Promethearchaeota archaeon
GGTGATATACTATGGAAACCACTGAGATAGTACTTTTCTAGAATTCTCATTTCTATTTTTTTTAAAATATCCAGAAGAAATCCACTGATGAACAGCTTTTCATCATCTTCCCAAAACGTCCTGTCAATATCTATTGGCGGAATTTTAATACGACTATCTTTTGGGAAAAAATCAACTTTTATATTCCAACTTATTTGCCTTCGTTTTATTTTAATTTTACAATCAACATTTGATACTTTAGTCTTTTTTACCCTAATGAGATTTAATTTGTCATTATCTGGTAAATTGGTATCCAATTTTTTCAAAATAAAAGTTTCCAACTCAGGATATTCTTCCTCATCTTCCCAATTGAATACCACATCAGTAATGTAACAAATTACTTTTAATTCATTATTTTGATGTTGAGGTAAATGTGAAAAACTCAAATTAAATATTAGCGGTACGAGCGCTATTGTTTTTGCAATGAAATTATTCATAATTGTTTTTGCTATAATAAATAAATTATAGTTCACGATGAACCAATAGAAATTATAGTTCGCTGTATTTAAATTAATCAATAATTATATTGTTCAAAATAAACTTATTTGTTTTGCTTCACCAAAAATGGGACAAATATTGATTAAAAGATCCTTGCGGTTGTCCTCAAGAATTATTAATTTATTTTAAACCATCAAGGAGGTCAACCATGATCAAGCCGAGGAGGAAATATACTCCACAACAAAAGTTTGAAATTGTCAAAGAAGGACTCCTTTCCGGAGCCCAAATCTCTGAAGTGTGTCGTAGACATGGCATCAGCACTGTTACTTTCTATGATTGGCAAAAGAAATTTTTCGATGGCGCTGTATCAGGACTAAAGCCAAAATCTCGTAAATCAAAAAACAATACCATAGAACAAAAGCAACGCGATCGGATCAAACGACTCG
Source organism: Promethearchaeota archaeon (assembly GCA_014729315.1). The sequence goes on from WJKD01000054.1 coordinate 924, forward strand.
AGTCGGTAATTGCTGAGATCACAGAAGAGAATTTATCTTTAAAAAAAATTTTTGGCGATTAGGTTCAACCAAATCGCTGACAATAAATCAAAAAAAGAAAGTTATCTTCACGATCAACCAAACGAAACAACGAACTGGTTGTGGTCTGTGTTAAAGATTTTAAAAGTCCTTGGGATTCCAAGTAGTAATTATTACCGATGGTGCAATAACAGTTCTTTGACAGATAATCGTGGTCGGACACCGAGTTTAGATCGAACACTTCCGGAGGAGGAGCAGAAAATTGTTGCTTATGCTTTAAAACATCCACAGGAAGGATATCGTCGAGTTGCATGGATGATGGTCGATGAGGATGTTGTCTATGTGTGTCCCTCGACAGTTTATCGTATCCTGGACAAGCATGATCTGCTATACCGATGGAAAAGAAGCTCATCCGTTGGTGTTCGACCGGCAAAAGCGCGGGAAGCTGATGAACGCTGGCACACGGATATTCTTTACTTGTGGGTTATGGACCGCTGGTTTTTCCTGGTGACAGTATTGGATGCTTATTCTCGCTATATCGTCCATTGGAAATTAGTATTTTCAATGGCAGCGGATGACGTTATGGACGTTATTGAAGAAGCGTTAGAGAAAACGCCAGCAGCAGCTCCACAGGTTGTGTCAGATAATGGCTCTCAGTTTATTGGCAAAGAGTTCCGAAAGTTGATTAAAAGGCATAGCCTTGTTCAAATTAAGACCAGAAGACAGCATCCTGAATCCAATGGTCTTATCGAACGCTATCACAGATCGTTTCGTGAAGAAGGAGTCGGAGAACGAGCACTTTCAGATTATTATCAAGCCTGTGATCTTATTAAAAAGTGGATTGACTATTACAACAACCGTCGGCTCCATAGTGCCATTTATTATTTGCGATCGGTCGATTACTACCGGGGAGAACCTAAAAAACTTATCAAAGAACGATTAGAAAAACTAAAACAAGCTCGAAAACTAAGAAGATAATTAAACAAAGAACATTTTAAAAAAGCAGCATAAAATGATGACAACCGTTAGGAAATGCAAAGATCAAAATATCTCATTTTTGCTGGAGCACTACAAACGCATGTGAATAGTTAATCGTTTTCAAACTATGCTACAATTTTTTCAGCTTCCTCAAATATTTTTATTATTTTATCATACTCAGTATCTATCACTTCAAACTGTGTTTTTAATTTACTATTTATTAAATTAATTTCTTTATCATTATTTTTCTTTTCATAAAATTGTAAATCTCTTAAAAGTTGAATAAAAAGAATTGTATGCTTTTTATATTGGTGGGGGGGATCAAATATTTTATCTCTTTGGAGCAAGAGTCTATTACTAATTATATATTCAATGAGTATAGTATTGTAATTTTCAATTTCATCAATTTTGTTCTCTGTAATTTTGGTTCCGGTTACAAATTCGCGAGCAATATTTCTAATCCTATAAACTGTCGAAACGATCTTGGGGTAAACTTGTAATCTTTTTTGAGCAATAAACTCCTCGATCTCCTTTTTTATTGTTATATCAGCCTTTAGCTTCTCGATCTCTTGATTGTATTCATGTCTTAATTTTTCCATCTTTTTTTTGTTTCTGATTTCGATTGTTTTACCAATGATTGTTGCAACAACACCTGAAGTCGCGAAGGAAATAAAAAATCCCATCCAGTCCATGATTATCTCCTATCTTATGATTTTAAAAATTAATTTTTCAATTTCGAGTAGCGTTTCATTTTTATCCATAACAGTAATAATA
>WJKD01000585.1 GCA_014729315.1 Promethearchaeota archaeon
ATTATAGCGATTCTATTAACTATTATTTTACGGTTAAGGACGCACTTTCAGATATTCTAAACCTTTCTGCTATAGAAAATAATTCTGAGAATAAAACAAACACATGAGTGACGAACGACATTGAGTTTTATGAACAATCAGAGGGAGGATTGACCCTCTCGGGAGGAGAACCTCTCTCTCAGTCAAATGGACTATTAGAACTGCTTAAAAAAGCAAAGAGAAATAATCTACATATATGCTTAGATACTACGGGTTATTGCGATTGGGTAAACTTTGAGAAAGTATTAGAGTATGTAGATATAATTCTATACGATGTAAAACAAATAAAAGATGAAGAACATAAACGATTAACTGGAGTTTCAAATCATCTCATTCTAGAGAATTTAAAACTCTGTTTAAAACAAAAGGTTAAGATTATCGTTCGAATTCCCGTAATTCTTGGACAAAACTTTACTGATATAGAAAGCGAACTTGAAGAATATATAAAAAATTTAATTCAAATAGGAGTAAAAAAATTTGAGTTGATCCCATATCATAAATTTGGTGAACAAAAATATGAGATGTTAGATAGAGAGTATATCATATCTGTTAAAGATATTAATTCGAATGAAATATGGAAAGTAATTAATAATTTACTTGAAGAATATGATGTTAGTATAAAAGTTAGCAGGCCAATAATAAGTTAATAATTTGGCTTAATTATTTTGATCAGTTTATTTGTTAACCAATAAGAAAAATTCAAAATTTATGTTTCTGCAGATTCATAAGTCGTAAATTGCCTGTCTTTATGACTGTGTTTAAAATGTGTGTAATATTTTGAAATTTCTGGTTTTAAATCTTTCAGTTGCTCGTTTTTTAAAACACTTTTAAAAAAATTATTCGCTGAGTCATAAACCTCCCTTATAAAAGTATCTACTTGACTCATTTCGTACGCAAGCTGGAGGATTGAATCGTAATTAATTTCCAAATCAATCATTCTCTTAATTATTTCTTCCTCAATTTTCTTTTTAGTCCTTAATTTAGTCCAAATTACTTCGTAGGCAAAATAATTAATAAACTGTATGAATTCTGTTAAAAGCGCAACTCCAAATGCCGTGGCGATGTTTCCTGTGATGAGGAATGCGGAAAAAAAACCTAAAAAAATAGTGATTATACGATATACAATACTCTTGATCAGACTTTCCTTGACAGTTAATCCTAAATTTTCATCGTCTTTTTTCTTATTATTATTATTCTTGCTCATAATTATCTTTCTCAAGATTGTAATTTAATTTGAAAATTCTTTTCGCACTTCATTCATTACGGAGAATTTGTAATTTAACAGTCCACTATAATAAATTACTATAAGCTAATAAAATTTTTACGCTATATTTAATGATCCTTTCATTCAATGAATTGACATTTTATAGAAAAACTTAATATAAAAATTTTGGGTTAAAAATGTAAATACTAGAAAGAAAGAAATCTAATTAAACAAAAAATGAATTGATAATTTTTAACTCATTGCCCCAAGAAGTCTCCCACCTTTAGGGGGGAGATGAATTGAGGCGATCTTCTTTCTTTAGAAGTTTTCTTACTATATATTAAAAATTACTAAACGATTCACGTGTGAACCTTAAATACCGACCATCTCCTTATGGTTAGTGAGGTAATCGAGGATGCTTCTGACACATAGAGTTCGCATTTATCCGACTAACACGCAGCAAGACGCGTTATGGTGTTTATCGGAGAAATGTCGTGTGCTCTATAACTTTGCCTTGCACGAACGCATCCAAAATTGGAAGAGAAACAAAAAAAAACCGAAGAAACAACGAAAATATCTCTCGTATACCGACCAGCAAAACAAGTTGCCAAACCTAAAACAGAAGTATCCCGACTACAAATGGGTATACTCGAAAGTGCTTCAGATGACTCTCAAAAAGCTAGACGCAAACTACAAGTCGTTCTTTGCGTTATGGCGAAATGGAGCCGAAGATGCCCGACCTCCGAGTTATCGCGGAAAGAA